>NZ_JBLVZU010000001.1:0-288056 GCF_048284415.1 Mycoplasma paraquilae | reverse complement strand
GAACAACTCCAGGAACAACTCCAGGAACAACTCCAGGAACAACTCCAGGAACAACCCCTGAAGTAAAACCGGCGCCACAACCAGGAACAACCCCTGAAGTAAAACCAACTCCACAACCAGGAACAACTAGCTCTGTTACAACACCAACTGACAATAATAATGTTGATGACAGCATTGTTTATTGATTACCATTATTAATTATTGCAGGAGTAATTGGAATAACTGGGTTAATTGCAGCATTTACAAAGAAGAAATAACTATTTTAAACATTACATCATATGTTATGTATGATGTTTTGTTTTACTCTATACCACTTTTTTAAAAATATATAAATGGAATTATGAAAAATTATTATAATTTTCAAATAAAAATAAAAAGGAGATATGAAATGAAAAAGAATAAACTACTTATTAATCTCGCTAGTTTGCCATTAGTAGCTAGTATACCATTAACTTTTTTATCTACAGCTGTTACTGAAAATAATACAGATACAGCAGCTTCTTTGGCAGATATTGAAACTTTTAAAACTTGATTGCAAGAACATAAATTCGCCTCAGCTATTGGTGGACTTAGAAATGATCAAGTGAAAAAATACACAGATCAACTTAATGATGCCCAAAATATCACAAATGCAAAATTAAAAGAATTGACATCACAAGCCAATGATGACTATAACATGATGGTTAAATATTACCAAATGGCTCAAGTGAACTCACTTGGAGACCCTGAATCATATGCTGCATTAGGTTTACAACAAGGACAAATGTATAATTCAAATCAATGAGGTTCAGGATCAGACTCATTGGTTGAAAAACTTAAACCATATTTCAAAATATTCTACGCTGATTCTAATGATGAAGTAAGTGTAGAAATATTGGATGGGAAAATTGCCCAAATGGCCCAAACGTTTGAACAAGGTGTTAAAAGCACTACAAATGGTGCTCAATTCTGAGATTTATTTAATGCTTACTATAATGTAAACACCATTTTTAACACAACAAGTGAAGATATTGATTCAGTTCGTCACTCTACTTCTAGTGCCCTAGTTACATTTGCTCTAATTTATGCAGGATTAAGAGACAATTATGCAGCTGTTACAGATGCTAATGTTTTAAACACTGAATTTGTGAATATAATGCTTAAACCAGGTATGGCAATGTATAAATCATTATTGAGAGAATTTGAAAAAACATTTGGTGGTTTAACACCTGAAATATATGAAAAAAGTAATACATATAAGAACCTAACTACAGATTTCCAAAGAACAAATGCTCTTAAAGTTATTAACTATATGAATGCAAATACCAAATATTTAGCAAACGTAAAAGCAGCTAATTTTGGTACTCACACATTGCAATATGGTACTGGACAATTAACGAACCTTTTAATTGCATTATTTTCAAATAACAGTAATAGAAATATAACTTTAATTGAATCATTGAAAAGCAATTTTGATACTTCTGTAAAAATTGATGCTCCTGCTAACTATAAATATTATGAAAATGAATTAAATAATTTAAGTTATGCTCCATATACTGTTCAAACAGCAGAAGCATTAAAAGCAAATGCTAATACACCAGGAAATAAAGCAAATGTTGAAACAATGCAAGCTATAATTAACCAATATACACCTGTTACTAATGCATATAACACAATTATTGCTGCGTATAATGAACTAAAAGATATCATTAATAGTCCATTGTATACACAAGCTACTCCAGAAGTTAAAAATCAATATTTACAAGCATGAGACAATATTAAATCTACTTTAGATTTATCAGATCCAAATAGCCCTAAAGCAAATGTTACAATTTCAAATGGTCAAATTTCAGTTCCTGAAACTAATAAAACAAATATTTTAAGCAACCCAACAGAAATCGTAGCACAATTGGTTTCAGCAGCAACATCGGCGAAAAATAATCTAAATGGATACTTGAAACAAGCCCAAGATGAATTACATAATAATGTTAAACAAGCCCAAAATAATAATGAACAACATAACTCTATAACACCAGAGCAAGCTGCAAAAATTCAAGCAGCTATTAACACCATTCCAAATAGTCAAGAATCAGCAAGAATTAACAAGGATAAAGTATTTTTACAAAAATTAATAGATGATCAAAAAGATTTGAATGCTTTAAATTATCAAATTAACAATTTCCTTTCACCAGAAAATTCAAGTTTCAATATAAACCCTCAAGATTTACAAAACAAAATTGACAGTAATTTAACTAATCCAAATGGTTATGATTCTAATAATTTAAGTGATCTAAATTCTGGATTAAGTACACTAAACCAAGAAGTTGATAAAGCTATTGAATCAGAAAAGCAAAGCAGAAATAACCAAGTTAATGATTTTGTAACCAATAAAGATACAAAGTTAACTCCAGATATGCTAGCTAAAGTTAAAGAAACTTTAACAAATAGTGCATTATCATACAGCCAATTTAGTAATGCACTACAAGCTGTGCAAAATATAAATAAGGCATATACACAATTAGATAATTTAAAAAATGTTTTAACTGAAGCACAACAAAATGCTCATTTATCTAGTGAGCAAAAACAAACATTAAATGAATTATTACAACAAGTAAATAATCAAATTGCTGGAATTAAATTAGATTCATTTGATAATATAAATACCACATTAGCTCAATTAAACAGTAACATTACTGAAGATACAAATTCTTTAAGAAATAGATTAAATGGTATATATAGAGCTAATAATTCACAATTACCACAAAATATTATTCAAAACTTTATAAACACAAATCAAGTTGATCCACATTTAGATGTTTTAACTTCAAACTTTAAATCTTATCTTTCAGCAATCAATAGCGCTTCATTGCTTAATGAAGTTCAACAATATGCTCAACTTAAAGAAAAATTAGCTCAAAAGGACTACTTAAAATACATTCCACAAGATGTTTTAAATAATTTTGACAACTTATTAAATGAAGTTAAAAATTATGATTCAAAAACATCACAAGAACAATTAAGCCAAAAAGCTACTGAATTAGGCAAAACATTTGACACCATTAGAGAAAACATTTATCAAGGATTAACTAACTCAAAAGATACAAGCAGTCTACCTACAGCAATTAAAAACGCATATGCTGATGGTGATACAGAACAAAAAGTGTTAGATAACAACAGCTTTATTAACAATATCCAAGGTATTGCAAATAAAGTTACAAATAATATTGCTGCATTCAATAACCTTAAACACCTTGTTTCAGCTTCAAAACTTAACAATGACTCAGATACTTCATTAAGTGCTGATGAAAAAGAGCAAAACAAGAACACAACTTTAGCATACAAATTATCTAGCCCAGAAGAACAAAAAGCATATGATCAAGCATTTGAACAAGCACAAAACTATGTTAATAATGTTGATAATAATACAACTGCCAAGTTGGATCCTGCTCTAATTGAACAAAATAGTACTAATTTAACAACTGCTAAAAACAATTTATCTGGTAAAAACTTGTTAAATGAAATAGATGCTCAACTTAAAGCATTAAAACCTTATTTAGCAGCTGAAGCTTACAACGTTTTAGAAGCACAACGTAATAATTTAAGTTCTATACAAGCAGCAAATGAATTTAAGACTTCATTGCAAAACTCATTAACAGCTATCGAATCATTTAATAAATTATTAAATGGCGATAGTACATTAAAAGCAATGGAAAACCTAAATAGTTTTAAATACAATGATAACAATGTCAATATTCCTGCTAGCTTAAAAGAACTACAAGCAAGTGGTAATAGTACATATCAAAGTGCATTAGAAAGAAATGGTGTTTATAGTGAAAATAAAGCATTCTTAGCCTCAAATCAAGAAGTAATTAAGCAATTTTATGATGCTGCTACAAACAAATTTACTAATGCACAAGCTGATAAAATTAATAGCGTAATAACAAATGTTGATAATAAAGCAAAAGAATTAAATGCAAGTATTACTACTCAATGAAATGCATTAAATGACGAGTTAACTACATTAAACAATAATGCAAATGAGCTTAAAAATTCAAAAACTATTTCACAAATTAATGATCTTAAAGCAGCAATAGCTCAGATCGCTAATAAAGATATTAGCTCTCTTCCAACATTAAATGTGTACAAAAACTTAATTTCAGCATTAAAAAATGATTTATACAATGCTCAATTTTCAACAGAAAATTATCCTAACTTGTCAAGTGATGTACTTAAAGGATTAATTAATAAGGTAACTTCCGAAGATCAAGCATTACAAGCCACTGCACAAGAAGCAAATGAATTTAATGATGCAGCAGCTAAGCTGAAAAATGCTATTGCATATGCTTCTGAAGCTGCTCAACACAATTCCACAAATCCAAATGATTTACAAAAACTAATAAAAAATGCTAACAGTTTACTAGCAAATGGTAAATTAAATAGTGATATTTCATTAACTGATCTTAATAAACAAATTGATCAATTAACACAAGCAGCAAATGAAAATAATAAATTCTATTATGTTCAAGTAATCAATAAATTAAACTTAACTAATGAACAAAAAGCAGAATTAACAAAACAAATCCAAGCTGCTAACACTTCAGAACAATTACAAAGCATTATGACTAATGCAAATACACTAGTTGGTGCTGATAAAAATGCTAATGATGCATTGTCAAACTACCAAGACTTTGTTGATAAAAATTCAGCAAAATTACCAAATGCTTATACAAGTGCAAAACTTGAAAATGCTTATAGCACATTAAAAGATGCGCAACAAAAAGGTTTTGCCGGTATGACAGCAGATCAAATTAATAAATTAACAAACGACCTAAATAATGCAATTAATGAAAATGAAAAAGAATTAGCAGAAATGGGTGGTTCACACTTTATGTTCTGAATTCCACTATTAGTACTTAGTGTCATAACTTTTGCTGCTGGAATTATTATGTATATTGCCAAAAGTAAGGGTAGAAAAAATAAATAATCACTTTAGTATTAGCTCAAAAACATTCTCAACTTAATGAGAGTGTTTTTATTTTTTGATACAAAAAACCTCATAGGACATAACCTATGGGGCTTTAAATTATTATTTTTTCTTATAGCATAGAACAATAATTCCAGCAATTCAACCAACAGATGCGATTGCAACTAAAATAGATCATCAAGCTCAGGTACGAGACATTTGTAATTTTTGATCTAATAGAGATTGAATTAGTGGTGAAGCTTTTTGGTATTCAGAAGATTCTTTCATTTGCGCTATTTTATTTAAATCTTCTTTGGTCAATGACTTATCTTTTGCATTAGCTAAGATTGAAATGAAATCATTATCTTTCATTGCTTTAGCTAGATTTGCATTATTTTTATCAATTGGATTTAATAAGTTTATTCCTTTAGTTAATTTTGTTTGATCTTGCGTTTTGATTGCATCTAAAATTTCTTTTATACCAGCAGCGCGGGCTTTTAAGTTTTTAGATTGTGAATTTAAAAGATCACTAAATTCTGTATAAGATTCAAAATTTTGCTCACGGGTATTGTTTATTTTTTCAGTAGCAGCATCATAAACTTTATCGTTAATATATGGATTTTGCAGTTGTATTTCAAAAAGCTTTTTGTTATCTTGCAATAATTTAGTTTGTTGTCTCATTAAGTCAATTTCATTAACTAAATTTTCTTTTGCTTTAGGTTTAATAGCGTCTATTAATGTGGCATTTTGCTTGCTATTATCATTTTTATTTTCTAAAATGTCTTGCAAGTTTCTTACAACTTGATCAATTTTTGATTTTAAGTCATGATTTGTGAAGATTTGACTATCTAAAATGTCTTTTGCTTCTTTATATGTTAAAGCTTGGTTAAATTTAGATAAATTTTCTTGTGAAATTTGAGCCTTAACAAACTCTGAATTATTATTTATCGCATCTTGAATCTGAGTAATACGAGTATTGCCTTGCATAAATACTTGAGGTGAAAATTGTTTAACTTGTTCATTTAGTTTGTTTAGTTGATTTATTAGTTCTTTTAACTTAGCATTTCCTTCTTGCATATAATCAGCATGATTGTCAAAATATTTATTACTTAAATCTTTAATTTGGCTTTGTAAGGTATTTACTGATTCTTGAATTGCTTTAGGTGAATTGAATAATTTATTAGCATTAGCGTTTAAATCACTTTGCAAACTATCGACTTCGCTATGTAGCTTAGTAAATTCTTCTTCCATCACTTTAGCTTGGTTCTTTCCTTGACCAAGTAAATCAAGAGCTGTATTCAAATCACTGTTTAGTTGATTAATTTGAGCTGGTAAATTATCTATATAAACTTGGCCAGTTTCAGGAGTTATTTTACCTACGATAGCAATTATATTTTTAATAAATTGTTGTTTATTTGCGGGTGCAAAGAAGAATTCATATGGTAAGTTAGTTTCGTTTTTATATGCTTGATCAACTTTAGTGTAAGTGTCTTTTAATTCACTCATTGCTTTATCTAACTGACTGGCTTGTGTAGTAATATTAATTAATTGTTCATTATCTTTAGCTTTCGCTATAGCGTTAGCTAACGTACTTTCTTGAGCATTATTTAAGTTAGTTAAATTAACTAATGAATTTAAGGCATTTGCTTTAGCATTGTTTAATAATTGTTTATCAAGTTGTGTTTTAATTTCTTGAGCACTAGCATGTGAATTATTGCTTACTGCTTGAGATTCTCGCACAATGCTTGGAACTAATGAAGCATATTTATCATTAATTACCACAGCAGCTGCAATAGCTTTATCAAGCTCATTTGTTGCATATTTATGTTGTAATTTTTCTAATGCATTTTCTATCGCAACTACACTACTGTCTTTATTTATGTCCTTAGTTTGATTTAAAGCAGCTTTTAATTCATCTGACTTGGCATCTTCAGGCATAGTAGCAATTTTGTTTCTTAATTCTTCTAATGTTTTATAAACATCAGCAATTGTCTTTTTAGCACTTGTAACAGCATTATCCAAGGCTGCTGCAGCTGTATTATATCCAGCTTGAGTATCTTTTGCATTTGCAGCAGTTTGTGCAGCTGGAATATCATTAGTATTTAAAGCATTAACTATTTTATTTCTTAATTTGCTGTGAAGTTCTTTGTTTCCTTCTTGTAATTCTTTAACAAAGTCTTTAGCTTGATTAATAGATGCATATAATTTAGCTTTATCAATTTCATTTGCAAGTTTATCACTAGCAGTTTTAATTGCATTTTGATCAAATGTAGAATTATTTAATGCATCTTGAGCTTGTTTAATAGCTTCATCAAGCTGACTTGATTTTTCTGCTACTTGAGCTTTAGCAATTACATTAGCTAAATCATTTTTAGCTAATGATAAGTTTAATTTATCAGCTTGAGCATCATAAGTAGCTCTTGGAGTTGCTACATCTGTATTAGCATATTTTAATAATTCTAAAGCTTTAGATTTTTGTGTTTCAATTTCTTGCTTTAAGTTTTCAGGAAGAGAATCATTAATATTTGATTTAAATATGGCATCATATGCTTTTGCAAGTTTGTCTTTATTTAATTGATGCGTAATCTTAGCTAATATTTTGTCATCGCTTACTTTTGTATTTGAAGCCTGCAATTCTTCTTGGGCTCCATTTAATGTAAGTGCAAAGGCATTTGAATTTTTTAGGTCTTGAGCTAAGTTATCTTTGAATTTAGCTAGTTGATCTAAAGCAGCTAAATGTTGCACTTGACGAGCATTCACAATACCTTCGTATAAGTTTGCTTTCTTATCAAGAGCCTTAGTTACAAATTCGTTTGCGCTTTGTTTATCAGTATTGTTAGTAAAGTTTGCTATATTGGCTGTTGAAATAATTGAATTATTGTTTGCGACAATTGTATCAATCGCATTTGCAGCTTGTTTTTTAGCTTGAGCAATAGTTGTTAAAGCTAGAGCCACTTGATCGCCATTTAATGTTGTTGCATTTAAAGCGTCATTTGCTTTTGTTTTAGCATCTTCTAGCCCTTGCTTGTTTGCGTTAATAGTATTTACTTGTGATTCAAATCCAGATAATATAGTTTGACTACTATTATTAGGTTTTGTAAATTGATTAATTAAAGCGTCTAAACTTGCATTTTCTATTACCAAGTTTGCTTTAGCTGTATCTAGTTCTTTAGCTGATTTAACTTTTGCATCTAATTGAGCTTTGTTTTCAGCTTGATTTAAAGTTTCTTTAGCTGCAGACTTTTGATTTGAATTTAAATTGTTTAGGTTATCAATAGTTGCATTAGCTTTTTGCTTGTTGTCATTTCCATTTAAAGCATTTTTAGCTGTATTGATTTTATTATTGATTACTTCAATAGCAGCTTTATCAATTGCCTTATCAACTTTATCTCTAATATTTTGAGCATCATCAATAATAGTATTAAGTTCTTTTTGCTTGTCTTTATCAGCTAATTTGTAATTATCTTGTGCTTGTGTACTATTTAATGAATTTAAATTATTTTTCAATTCTTCAGAAGCTTTATCTAGTTCTTTTGCTTTTGCTATTGATTTAGCAATATCGCCCGGTCTGTTTTTTCCTTTCACTTCATTAATCAATGCTTCTTTTTGAGAACTTGATAAGTTTGGTAATATATTGATTTTGTCAGCAGCATTGTTTTGAGCTTGTTTTAAAGCATCTGCATTAGTTTTAAACTTATTAATCACATCGCTTAATTTATCACTAATTTGATTTACTTTGGTGATTTCTACACCTTGCTTTAATTTACGATTTTCTAATAATTTATTAGCTTCTTGACTAGCATCTAGGGCTTCTTGAAGCATTGCTGCATCTGCTGAACCACTTGAGGTTTGCAATGCTGTATTTACTTTATCAAGATTATTAATTAACTTTTCAGCTGCAGCTTGAGTATCTCTAACATTATCTTTAATTTTATTAGCAGCAGCAATTGTTGTTGCTTCTTTCACTTGTTGTTTAAATGTTTCAGTGGCTTGAGGAGATAAATGGCTTGCTGATGAAATTGCGCCATTTGCTTCTGCTTTAGCACGTTCTAGAAGCTCTTGACCATCTAAGCCCTTATTTGCATCATTTACTTTAGTTGTATCTTCTTTTAATGTTTTAATTAAATTACCTAATTTTTCAGCTGTGCTTAAATCAGTTGCTGAAATTGCATTTGTTATGTCATTATCTAATTTGCTTGTTGCTTCATTAAATGAATTTTTAGTTGGATTACTTGATTCTGTATATTTAGGTGTTCCTTTTACTACTTGTGCTTCTTTTTGAGCTTGTTTTGCTTTAGTAATTGCATCATTTAAATCTTTTGCTTTTGACATTAATTTATTTACTTCTTCTGGACTAGTTGAATTATCAATTGCTTCATTAATAATATCAACTTGATTTTTGTTTAAATTATTCAAGTTTTTAATTTGTTCTTTAGCTTCTTGCTTTGCATTAGTTACTTTACTATCTCCGTTTAAGGCTTTTTGTGCAGCACTTAGTCTGTCATTTAATATTTTAATTTGTTCTTTATTTTTGCCAGCTAATCCTTTTGCAAGTTCAAGTTGAGCATCTTGTAATTCAGAATCAAATTCAGTTCGTTTGTTTTCATCTGCATATTTATATTTCTTATCAGCCTTATTAAGTTTTTCTGCTGCTTTTACTGTGTTTTTAAATTCTTTAGTAATTTGATCAAGTTCACTGGCTTTTGTCACAACTGTTTGAATTTTTTCATCAGTTGTTGTGGCCAAAACTTCATGAGTCAAATCTGCTTTTTGTTGGTCAGTTAAATCAGTAAGCTTACTGATTTTATCATTGGCAGCTTTTTGTGCTTTTAAGATTTTGTCAGCTTGACTTGAGGCTTGAATAATTGCACGAGACAATGTTTCTCTAACTCCATTAATAACATCTGTTGTTGTATTTATATAAAGCTTATTGTTATCAGTCTTTAAAAATGATTTGGCTATTTCGAGTGCTTCTGTTAAGTTTTCTTTTTGGTCACGCCGCGCAAAATTGTAATCTGGTTTATCTTTAAACTTAATTGCTTCAGCTACAGTATTGATTAATTCTTTTGCAGCGGTATCTGTTGCGGTCGCTTGAATAACAATGGCTTCAATTTCCTTTATTGAACTTTTGGCATCCATTTGACTTTCAAAATGATTCTTAACTGGTGTATCGATATTTGTTAAAGATTCAATAACTGCTTTAGCAACTTTTTTAGCAGATGCTAAGTTAGCATTGCCATCAAGTGCATTTTTAGCTGATGTCAAATCACTTGCTTTGCCATTAAGGGTTTCAATAGCAGAAGTAACTTTATCTAAATCACTTTGAACTTTTGCATCATTAATTGCTTGTTTTAATGCTTCGGAAGCTTTATCTAATGCAGTTTGCTTACTATCTGTAGCTTCTTTGTATTGTGGAGTGCCTTTAATAGTTGTGCAATCTTTTAATATATTATTTGCTGTTAATATTTTTTGATCTAAAGTTGTTGTGTTCTCCGCAATAATTTCTGCTTGTTCTTTAGTTACAGCTTTATCAATTGCTTCATAAGCTGCTTGCTTAACTGATAATTCAAGATTTGATAATTTTTCAATTTTATCTTTAGCTACTTGTTTTGCTTTTTCAAGTTCTATGCCACCATCTAAAGAGTTGTATATTTGTTTAATGGTTTCAGTAATTTTGCTAATTTCTTCTGGTTTTATACTTGTTTGTACATCTTTTGAATAAGTTTGCTTATTATTGTATTCCTTATCAAATTGATTTTTACTTGTTTCAGAAGCTTGAGTGTATTTAGTTTCTGATTTAGCATTATCAAATTTATTATATGCAGCAATAAGTTCACCCATGCTTGTGTTTAATGATCTAGCATTATTTAGGGTTTCTGTTACTATAGCAGTTGTATTAGCATCTGTAGTAATTTGTGTAATTGTATTTATTTGAGATTGTGATAAATTAGCTAATTGTTTTAATGCTTCTATTGCTTGAGCTTTAGCATTTTGTAATGCTTCTTTATCAGCCTTAATTGCTTCTAGAGCTAAATTATTTACTTCAATAGCACTTGTTACAGCTGGTTGTTTTTGCCCATTAATTAATAAATTATTTACTAATAATTCACTGTTTTTCTTTTGAGCATTAGCAACTTTAGCTTTTGTTTCTTCACTTGCATTAGCATATTGTGGTTCTTGTAAAGCTGTTTCTAACTTATTGGCAGCTATTATTAAATTGCTTGCAGCTGCGTTTAAATCAGCTACTGCAGTAGCTAAATTGTTTAAATCAGCTACACTATCATTAGAATCAAGACTTTGTTTAACGCCTTCTTTATATTCATTTGACAAATGAGCACTGTTACTTAATGCTGTTTGAACCTTAGCCTTAGCATTAGAAATCAATAAATCACCATTAAGAGCAGTTTTAGCTTTATTATAATCTTCTGCACTAGCTTTTAAATTATTAGCTAATTTATTAATAGTTTCTAAATCATCAAATGAATTTATTGCCATCGCATTAGCAAGCACTTTGTCTAAATTATCTGCTTTTTCATCAAAACTTGTTTTTAAGCTTTGTTCTGCTTGTTGATAATTATTGCCTTGTTTTATGGTTACAACATCAGCTTGTGCTTTTTTAACATCCTTAATAAATCTATTTAAGCTTCCGGCTGCTTCTTTAATAGGTTTGATAGAGTTAAGTTCAGGCACTGCATCAATTTTTTCTTTAATCTTATTTCTTTGTTCAATGCTCAAATTATCTAGCGCATCAATGTCTGTTTTTTGTTCATTAAGATATTTATTTCATCTAATATCTCCATCAATATTTTTTGCTGCTTGGTTCAACTTATCAGCGAAAATTTTAATTTTCTCTGCAGTTTTACCTACCAATTCTTTTCGATAAATGATTTCAGCTTCTTTTAAAGCTGTGTCAAAGAAATCTTTAGCTTCTTTTGTAGAATTAGTATATTTTCTTGATTGTTTATCAATTGTTTTTGCTGATTCAATTGCAGTTTTAAATTGTTTTGTAGCTTGATCTATTTTTGATGCATTTGAAACTTTTTGATTAACTGATTCAATGCTTGTTGCTGAATCAATATCATTTATTAGAGCTTCTTTTTGTTCTTGTGTTAGATTTTGTAATTTTTGAATATTTTCTTTTGCGTTTTGTTGTTCTGTAGCAATTTGACTTGATAATTGGTTGATAGTAATAATTGTATTATCAATTACTTCTTTTTTAGATGCCATTTCATTTACTAAATTGTTTGGCTTCATCTTTTTACCAGATTCATCCAAAATATTATTTTTTACATAATTAATAGCTGATTCAAGTGCTCGTTTTTGCTCTGATGTTGCATTATTATATACAGGTGCATTATTTTTTAATGCTTCAGCACGTTGTAGTGAGCCTAAAATTTCACTGATAGCATGGTTTTGGCTTGTGGCTTTTGATTTAACTGCTTCAACCGCAGTTACATCTTTAGCATTGATAACTTCTTTTTTGAGTTGATCAATAACAGCTGAATTTAACTTATCTAATGTTCCTATTGTTGTAATAGCTGATGATTTAGCTTCAGCCATTTTATCATCACCATTTAGTTTTTTAACTGCGCTTTTTGCATTCAGAATTAATTCTCTAGCATCATCATCAATCACAGGAACTTTTTCCGCCGAACTATTATCAAAAACAAAATTTACTAATTCTGTTATTTTTGTGACAATTGCATCTGCTTTATTATTGAAGTCTTCTTTTAATTTATTATCAGATTCGATAAAACTAATTGTTTTTGTTACAGCTTCATCTTCTAGCTTTTGTGTTTTTAGTTTTCCTATAATATCATTTAATGATACAGCAGAGTAAACAATATCTTCTATTGAGTGTTTATTAGTTTGGGTCTTAATTAATTTTGTGATATTTTCTTTTTGAATTACTGATAAATTATCTAATTTAGAAATTTCATTTGTTCTTTCGCTAATTAGCTTATTATATTTAACTTCACCATTTAATTGTTCAGCTGCATTATTAGTTTCTTGAATAGATGTATTAAATTGCGAAATTAAATCATTTACATTTTGATATGTAGATGAATTATTTATTTCACTAATAGAGTTTAATTTATTTTCAAAATCGTTGTATCTAGTATCATAATTTGATTGTGGTTCAAAATCAGAAAACTTATATTTTGTTGTGTTTTTGATTTCTCCAAATTTTTTATTTAAATCAGACGTGTTTTTTAATACATCATCTAAGTTTTTAATTGTTTTAAATATTTCTGTTACATCATTATCAGTGGTTGCGTTAGAAATCATATTTTTAAAGGCATCAGCTGATGTTTTACTAATATTTTTATAACTTTGAATTTTAGCTAAATTACTATTTCCATTGAAATGTGACGTATCAAATTTAGGCTCTGCTGGAAAGTATTTATTATTAATAGCCTTAATTCCAGCAACAACATCAAAAATAGATTTATCATATGCAATTAATGTTTTTAGTTCTGATAGATAAGGCAAAGCATTTATCTGCGCATTATATTGACTCTTAACGGTTGGATTAGAGTATTTATAATTTTCTTCTTTTTTATTAGCTTCAAATACAGGAGAGTATTTTGCATTTAATTTTTTAAATTCTGCACTAATTATAGAAGTTTTATAAACTCAATTTATTATTTGATCCACATGACCTCTATAATAATTGTCTTGGACAGGTGGGCATTGATCCTTCATATAACAGTCTAATAATTCTTTACTTCATTTATATCCATCATATTGATTAATGTCACCAAAAAGTTGATTTGAATAAAATCAAAAATCATTTTTATAAATTGAATACATATATAATCAAAATATCTTAGTTGATATTTCTGAACGACCAAGTTCATCAAATATTCTTAGATATTTTTCGACATCTAGATTATCCCTATTTTCATAGGCATCATCCATTATTGTCTTGAACAATTTAAAGCCCTCGAATCTTATAAGACGATAATAATAAATTTCATTTTTATCTTTTACAAATTTTGATATATCATCTGAGTTATTATAATTAAATGAACTAAAATTGTTTTTAAATAAGGTGTTAATATCTCCTTCACCAAACACAATATTGAAATTTCCTAGTATTGATGTTTTTGCATGAATATCATAGAACTTATCATCATTATACATATTTCAAAGTTCACTATCTGTATTGTCTGAAGAATCAATTTTTGGGTTTTCTTTAGCTAAAGACAAACTTTTTACTCATTCTAAGAATGTATAAATTGCATAATAATCTCTTATTTTGTCATTATTTAAAATCTCTTTTAGCTTATTGAAAAATTTCTTCAAATTGTCAATAGTAACAATAGCTCTTAAATGCACATTAGATCTACCGGCAAAATGATTATTTATCTCCTGCATTATGTCATAATATTTATCAGGATCATTTAGCTCATTGAGAACAATTTCTTTAATTTTACTGTGTGATTTAATATCGCTAAATATATCTCATTTATTCAAGAAATCATCAATTGTTTGATTATTTTGCATAATTGGAAATTTTCTTATAAAAGCATCATCATTACTTTTAATTCATTCCATAATTCTTTGCACATCAATGTTCCTTAAAGCAATACTAGCCTGCTCATTTGTACTACCAACTTCTTCATTATTTTCAGAAGTTGCAATTGAAATAATAGGGGCAGCTGCCAAAGGCATTAATGCTACATATTTACTTATTTTTTTCATATTTATCTCACTTTCCTTACTATCATTCCTACTTTTATTCTATATCTTTTAAAAAATCATATTTATTTGTTAATATAATTTTTAAATCAAAAATTTAGGAGTAAATAAAAAAATCTAGAATAAACTAGATTTTAAAATCATTAAAATAAATTGCAATATTAAGTTATTCCATCTCAATATCATTAATAAATGTTTCTTCATTTGCTTCATCATCTGAAACCGTTTCAGCTTCAGGCAAGCTAGCTGTATATTTACATTTTGGGAAGTTTTTACATGCAACAAAAGGTTGATTTTTCTTATTAAATCTTTGAACTAAGATTCCGCCATCTTCTGGACATGGTGTATCAAATTCTTTTAGTGGGAATGTGTAAGTTTCAATTTTACTATCGGCTTCTTCAAATTCTGTAGCAAACTTATCTCAAAAGTTTTGCATCACAATATTTTTGCTAATTTTATCTTCAGCAATTAAGTCTAATTCATCTTCAACTTGTGCTGTATAAGTTTCATTAATGATGTTAGGGAAGCCTGAAATTAAGTCCTTAAGAACAATTTCTCCAAATTCAGTCGGAACTAAAGCATTTGATTCTTTAACTGCAAAATTTCTATCTTTAACTATTTTTACAGTAGCAGCAAAGGTAGAAGGTCTACCAACTTTTATATTGTCTAAAGCTTCAATTAATGAACCATCATTATATCTAGCTGTTGGCTTTGTTTCGTGATCTTCAAAAATAAATTCCTCTACTGGAACAACTTGGTTTACTTGGTAATTTGGATTAATATCTTCTGTTTCTTTTCCAGTAACCACATAATATCCATCATATTTAATTTTAGAATACGAATTTCTGAATGTATATGTTCCGTTTTGATATGTATAAGATGTAATTTCTCTAATTGGTTGTTTAATTAAGGCTTGTAATGTATTTTCATAAATCATTTTATAAATTTTATACTCTGAGTCTGTCAAGTTATAAAGTGCTTTTGCGCTTGCTGGAGTTAATTCAATATGCGTAGGTCTTATTGCCTCATGGGCATCCTGATCTCCACTAAATCCTTTAACTTCACTCGCAATATAATCTGCACCTCATTTTTGCTTAATATAGCTATGTGCTTGGTCTATAAAGTCTTGAGAAAGACGTGTTGAATCAGTTCTTGGATATGAAATTAACCCGCCATCTCCAAATCCTTCATAAAGTTTTTGCAACACATATTGTGTAGTTTGTGAAGAGAGTGGTGATTTACGATAAATAACAGCTTGCTTAAATGGTTGCATTGCAGCAACTTTTCTTTCGGCTACTTTTATATCTGTAACAACAAGTTCTTTTTTAGCTGTAGCAAAGTATTTTTGAAATTTTTCCAATTGTTCGTTATTTATTCAATCTTTTCGATCTCCTGAAACTGTAGCATCATAATAATAAGCAAAATTATCATTTTCTATTTTAGCTGATAATGTTGCATATTTTTCCGGCACGAATGCTCTAATTTCGTTTTCACGATCAACAATTAATTTTAAAGCAATACTTTGAACTCTTCCGGCAGTTGGAGTTCCTGGTGCTTGTTTTAATTTAGTACGCATTAGTTTTGAAAGTCTAAAACCAATAATTCTATCAAGCATTCTACGAGCCTTTTGAGCATCAATTAAGTTAAAGTCTAACTCTTGAGGTTTAGCTAAAGCTTTTAAAATTGCATCCTTAGTAATTTCGTTATATTTAATTCTTGAATATCTATCTTGTAATTTTAAATATTCAACTAAATGATATCCAATCGCTTCCCCTTCACGGTCCGGGTCAGTTGCGATATAGATATGTTTAGCATTTTTAACAGCAGCCTTTAGTTCTGAAATTACTTTTTTCTTACTTGAGTCAGCACTATATTCTGGCTCTCAATTTTCCATATCAATTCCAAAACCATAAGTTCCTGTAGTTTTCATTTTCAAAATGTGGCCAACACTAGCAATTACTTGATAGTCATCTCCCACATACTTTTGAATTGTATTTACCTTATTAGGTGATTCGACAATAATTAAATTCTTTGTTCCCATAATTAGTTATAACTATACCTTTATTTTTTGAAATTTAAAAATATTTTTTTATATTTTCTTAAAATGCTATCTCTTAATTATTTATTTAATAATTAAAAAAGATAAAGAAAAATGCCTTGTAAGCATTTACTTAATGAGTTCATGGTAAACTGCATTGACTTGTTTCATTAATTCATTTGCATCAGCTGTTTTAAATCGATGATCTTCATAAACAATTTTTCCATTAATAATAGTTGTGTAAACATCTTTACTATTTGTTGAGTAAACTAATGAATTAATAACATTAGCACTTGGTGTGTGATTAATGTTATGAATATCAACTAAAATTAAATCAGCTAAATATCCTGCTTTGACTTTCCCTAAACTTTCTTCCATGTGTAAAGCTTTAGCTCCATTAACTGTAGCCATTTTTAAAGTTTCTCAAGCAGGTAAATTAGTAGGGTTATCATATACACCTTTTTGAATTAATGAAGCAAACTTCATTTCCTCAAACATGTCTAAATTATTATTTGATGCAGCTCCATCAGTACCTAAGCAGACATTAATTCCTTCAGCTAACAATTTACTTACAGGTAAAACTCCTGAAGCAAGTTTTAAGTTTGAACAAGGGTTATGAGCTATTGAACACCCAACTTCTTTAATTAATTTAATATCTGCATCAGTTAAATGCACTCCATGTCCAACAACTGTTTGACTGGTTAAATTACCTGTTTTATATGCTTCTTGCAATGAATTCATTCCATATTTAGCAATAGCATTTTGTACTTCTGCTTTAGATTCATTTAAATGAATTGTATGCAAGTTTTTTAATTCCTTATGTAAGTTACCACAGGCTACCAAGTCAGATTCATCATTAGTATAAACTGAATGTGGTGCTACAACACTTTGAATCAAATCATTATCTTTATATTGTGTATATAATTCTTTAGTTTCTTTTAAATTACGTTCAAGTGAATCCTTAGTAATTCCAATTCCTAAATAAGCTCTAATATTAACTTCACTGGCTGCACGTGCTACCTGATCTTCATAAAAGTACATATCTAAAAATGTTGTAGTACCACTAGAAATCATTTCTAGCATTCCTAATTTTGCCCCATAATAAACATCTTTTGGAGTCATTTTACTTTCAATTGGAAAAATATTATTAAATAACCAATCTTCTAAGTTAACATCATCAGCATGATTTCTTAACATTGTCATTGCTATATGAGTATGGCAATTGATTAATCCAGGCATTAAAACATTGCCATTGGCATCAATCACTTTATCAGCTTTAAACTCAGGATCTAATTCAGGAGTAACTTTTACTATATATTTATCTTGAATATAAACGTTACCATGAGGAATAACTTTATTTTCATCTTCCATAGTAACTATTGTTGCATTTTTAATTAAAATTCTCATTTCAGCTCCTTTATTAAAAAAGTATTAAAACAATTATATTACAAAATTATTTCTTAATAGCATTCTGCTACAAAAATGCTTCATTTTAGTAACTTATTATTTAGCTATGATAAAATTATTTTATAACAAGTTAGCTTGAGATGGAGAGATATATGCAAAAGGAAAAATTAGTGCCAGAAATAAGATTTAAAGGGTTTGAAGAGGAGTGAAAAACAGCAATATTAGATGATTTTATAGATTATGAAAGGCCTGATAAGTATATTGAAAAACTACCATTGTTGGAATTTGGACGAATACCCGTGTTAACTGCGAATAAATCATTCAAATTGGGGTATACTGAAAGTAAAAACTATTATGCAAAAGGCGATTGTATTCTTTTTGATGATTTCACATTAGATAGTAAATATGTTAATTTTCCGTTCATGGTCGTTTCCTCAGCTTTAAAAATTCTAACATTAAAAAATAACCAAGACTCATTATCTTACTACTTTGCAATATTAAGTAACAATACTTTTGAAAGCCAGGGACATGCAAGACATTATATTTCTGTTGTCGCAAAAACATCAATAAAAATTAGTGACAATATCACAGAAAGAAATTTAATCGGATCATTTTGCAACTATATTGACTCTTTAATATCTTCTCAAAAACTTAAACTTAAAAAACTTAATGAAGTAAAACAATCATTATTAAGCAAAATGTTTGCTTCAGAAAATCAAAAATTCCCAGAAATAAGATTTAAAGGCTTTGTGGAAGAGTGAAAATGCCAACAATTTAATGACATAATTTATAAAACTGGTGAAAAAAATATTAATAATTTAAAATTAAAAAGCTACTCAGTTTCTAATAAATACGGGTTCATTGAACAAAATGAGCAATTTAAATTTGGCGGATTAGCAATATTTTCTGATAAATCTAAATCACAGATTATTTCTCCTCAAACATTTGCATATAATCCCGCAAGAATTGATGTTGGATCTATAGGATTTTGAAATAAGGATTTTAATATATTGATCAGTCCTATGTATGAAGCATTTAAAGTGAATAAGGAAATTCTTGATGATATTTTTCTGTATAAATGGTTAAAAACAGATATTTTTAATTTGATTGTTCAATTAAATCAAGAGGGTGGTGTAAGAACTGTATTTAATTTAGAAAAACTATTGAATAGTTTTATTAATAAGCCTTGCAGCATACTGGAACAACAAAAAATAGGTCAATTCTTCTCAAGTCTAGATTCTCTTATCCGCTCTCAAGAACTTAAGCTTGAAAAGTTAAATAACATTAAACAAGCTTTATTAGAAAAAATGTTTTGTTAATATATTTCCATTTTGGAAGTATATTTTTTATTCTTTTTATTGTCTAATATTAGCTGCAAAAAGATTTTTGTCTCACTTTCTATATAATAGGCTTAAAAAATAGTCTTTAAAATTGAGCTATATGTTAAAATATACAATTATGGAAACAACTATGTATAACTCATTGATGCAAATCAAACAAAAACATGATGAATTAGAAAAACAACTTCAAGATCCCGAAGTTATTAACGACATTAAAAAGTACACAAAGTTAAATAAGGAGATTAACTCAATCCAAGATATTGTAGATGCTTTTAATAGCTATCTAGAAGCTGAAAGCAACTTAAAAAATGCTAAAGAAATGCTTAAAGAAAATGATGATGAATTAGTTTCTTTAGCGAAAATGGAAATTGCTGAAGCCGAAAGTAAAATGGAAAAATTAACTGATGAATTAAAGATTTTAATTTTACCTAAAGATGAAAATGATGATAAAGACGTTATTGTTGAAATCCGTGGTGCAGCTGGTGGAGATGAAGCAAACATTTTTGCTGGGGACTTATTTAGAATGTATTCAAAATGAGCTAGTCAAAATGATATGAAACTTACTTTACTTGAATCTTCTGCAGCTGAAGCTGGTGGATTTACTCTAGTTGTCTTCTCGGTTAAAGGCGATAAACCTTATTCAAAACTTAAGTTTGAATCAGGAGTACACAGAGTACAAAGAATTCCTGTAACCGAAACTAAAGGTAGAGTTCATACCTCAACAGCTACAGTTACAGTTATGCCTGAAATTGATGATGATATCAACATTGAAATTAAATCAGAAGATGTAAGAATTGATGTTTATCGTTCAAGTGGTAATGGTGGACAATCAGTTAATACAACTGACTCTGCGGTTAGAATTACTCACTTGCCAACTGGAATTGTTGTTACTTGTCAAGAAGGTAAAAACCAAATTCAAAACAAGGATATTGCCTTTAGAGTGCTTAAATCTAAGTTATATGACATCGAGCTTCAAAAGAAACAAGCTGAAGAATCAGGATACCGTAAATTAGCTGGTTCTGGTGCTAGAAGTGAAAAGATTAGAACATATAACTACCCACAAGATAGAGTTACAGATCATAGAGTTTCTTATTCAACTAGCTTGCTTCCTGTTATGGAAGGTAAGTTAAATTCAATTATTGATGCACTACTTGCTGAAGAGCAAAATGAAAAGATTGCTGAAGCAGGAATTTAATTCATGCCTACAAAAGCAGATTTATTACTTGAAAAAAGAAGATATGGTTTACCTCAAACTGTATCTTCTTTTGAATTAGAGCTCCTTGAGCAAGGAATGCCAGTGCAAAAAATTATGGGATATGTTGATATGCATGACGTCAGAATCAATGTTAACCATAAAGTTCTTATTCCCCGTTATGAAACTGAAGAATTAATTTTACTTGTTGAGCAAGCGTATCAAAATAAAAACAACTTACAAGTGCTTGATTTATGCACTGGTTCAGGTTTTATTGCTATTGCACTAAAGAAAGCTAATCCCACTTGAAGTTTAACTGCTAGTGATATAGATCCAGAAGCAATAGCACAAAGTGGCGAAAATGCTTTAAGCAATCAAGTAAATATTAATATTATTCAAAGCGATTTATTTAATAATATAGAGCAAAAATTTGATGTAATTGTTTCAAATCCACCTTACATTCAAGAAAGTGAGCAGCTAGATGCTAGTGTAATTAATTTTGAACCACTACATGCCTTATATGCTCCTGAAGATGGTTTTTACTTTTATCAAACTATTATTGAACAAGGTCAAAACTACCTCAATCCAGGTGGCAAAATCTTTTTTGAAATTAATCCATTTCACAAACGATATTGAGAACAACTTCAAGCGAAATATCAAATTGAAATTCATAAAGATATGGCTGGCAAAGATCGCTTTGCCATTGTATCGTTTAACTAATTCACTCTTAGAGTGGATTTTTATATAGCAAAAAATAATAGATTTAATATATTTCTCAAATTATAAAATATAATATTTATGGAGGATATATATGGAAAATAAATTATTAAGCACACTTAATTTAATAACAACAGTTTCTAATACAATTCAGCCTAATGCCACCATTGAAAACAAAGATGCTGATAAAACAATAATAAATGGTGCAGAAAATGTCTCTTCGCTATCCGAAAGTCAAAATAAAGAGCTTATGCAACTCCAATCAACCATATCGAGTCAAAATTCTAAGCTTTTTAGTGATATCGCTGATAATATTCTTGATAATAAATTTAGTAGTAAAAAAGTCACAGAAGCAATGCCAGAAAGCGATATACAAGCACTTGCTAACGTAGCGCTAAATGAAGTATCAAAAATTAAAGGAATTAATACGGATAAAAATAATATTTCAGAGAATAACAAATTATTTATAAAGGAATTTAAAAGTAACGTCAGAAAAATCTCGCTACAAGTCAAAAAAAGTATTAAAGAAAACAAGAAAAACAATTTTCTAACAACAACAACAAATATAGAAAGAATAAGCACTACCAGCAATAACAATTGAGCAGTAAATAATGATGGTCAAATTAGTTCTAAATTTGTTTTATTGGAATTAAAAAAACTTGATGAATTATATGATAAATTTAATCAAAATAAAGTAAAACAATTAGAAACCATAAACAAATTGAATGCCACAAAAAGAAATTTAATCATTGCTTCAATTTCTTCCGCCACAATAGCAGCTGCATTATATGCTGCATCCTTTTTCTCATGAGGTGCAACAACTCCTTATGCTGTTGCTGCCACCATAACATCTACAGCTCTTTCAGTTGCAGCAGCAGCTGTAGATTATAAAATATCTATTTTAAAGAATTCATATAGTGATATAGATAAATTATATGAATTTCTTTCTTCATCTAAATTATGGTCATCCGCATCAAATATATATACATATATTAATTTGGCAGACAATATTGTTACATTAAAACAATTATCAAATGCTTTTAAATATGGACTAACCATTACCAACTCTACTGCAGCAGCTGCCTTTTTTGGAATAGGTTCAAATTTATTATCTATCGGAGTGGGGAGCATAGATTTATACAATGTTTATAAAGAAATCTCCGCAACAAACACTTTAATTGAGGCTATAAAAGAGATTTCCAATAATATATTGGATAAAAAAAGTAAGGTAGAAAAAATTGAGTGAGTTGTTGTAAACGAGACACCAATGGATAAATTATATACTGAGGGAGGCAGCGGTGGCCAAAATCTAATGTTTATGAATTTGGTAACGAAAGAAGTGAAACCTCTTGAATATTTTATATCAATGACTAAATCACAATTGCACTACATGGGATTAACAAAGGCTTATCACCCTATTACAGGATGATATATAAAAAAATTACCAAATAAAACCATGGAAGATAATTTAGGTTAGATTATGTTCTTTATTATATTTGGCTCAATAGTTATATATATTAGATTTTTTAGCAAAAGTAAAGTTTTTTCTCGAATTGTTAAAATTATTCTGCCACAAATTATGCAAGATAAAGTCATGGTAGAAAATAGCTTTTTAAAATGGTTAAATAAAAGAATCATTATTTATACGATTTTAGTTATGTTTGAATGGACATTAGGAATATTAATAGGGTCAATTGCCTTAAAAATTCTAATTTATTATGAACAACATAATTTAGTGAATACAATTTATGGCATTCTAATTAAAACTTCTAGCGCCATAAATATATTCGGCAGCCTTAGTCTGACTATAATTGCTATTGAGTATTTCAGATTATTAGATCTTCTTACCAAAATTAGAATGCAAAATTGTTCAAATTATGATTGCAAAAGGATAGATAGTTTATTTATAAGCTGTGAATCATTTCAGCAAATTAATTTAAAAAAACAATCTCGTGCACTAATTTTATTGCCAATTAATTCAAATATGTGAAATGTTTTTCTTAATATTAAAATTGATAAATATCTAAATAGTACAAGTGAAATGTGAAACTATTGTTCTATTATTTTTTGCAATCATTATAAAATAAAAGGAACAAATATAATTTTAACTCCTTGCATGCTAAAACAATATTGCCGTGAAAATGGTTTTGAAATTTCTGGAGAAAAATAATGTTGGGAATATTAGATATTATTTTATGTTTCGTTTATACACTTGTTAGTAAAAACAGAATTATGTATCCCTTATCTATTGTTTCAAGAAAATATTTTATAAAAAATAAAATAAAAATAAATAATCAAATTTTTCATTTTATATTTTCCAAACTTTTCATAGGCATTATTATTTATTTCTTCTTAATTTTTCCAACTATAGTTTTTATTGCAACATTTGAAATATTATGGCAAAATGATATAGCATTAGAACTTAAAAAATCAGACTGATTTAATTCATTTAAAATAGTGGACTACTGTGGAATTGTGATGGGATTCATATTCATATCTCTTAATTGTTTTGAAACAATTAAATTTAAATTCTGGCAAATCGAAAATAATAAATTAAGTGATGAATGCTTGCTTGGAAAAGTTATTAACAGTAAAAAAGAAACAAGTCAAGTCACTTTTAATAATTCAGAAGCTCATTATGTATATAAGGTTTATTCATTTGATATAACACAATATCTCACTAATAAAAATGCTGTTTTTGAAACACATAAATATGTAGGCTATTGAATTACTGCAAGTCGCTATTTGCAAGGAAATGATTATTGAAAATATTTATTAATATTACTACCGACAAATTGTACTATTCTAGACGGGAAAAGAATTGAACTATATTCTTATCGAGATTTCTATAATAAGTATTTTAGCAATATGCAATAAAAAGAACCACCTCATAAATAATCAAAAAACTTTACAATAGAAAATAGGCTTAAATCATTCTTTATTTTATAATGAATCATAATAAATATTTGTTTTCAGTTAATAATAAAAACGTTTCTTTCTAGTTAAATGCCTGATGATAGACTATTTTTTAAACTATCATAGTTTTTAAATCAATCTATTTAATGTAATGTAATTAAGACAACATATTATTATAAATTTTATAAAAATTACTTTCTTTTATTAATATAAGCACATAATTACTATGCAAAAGCATAGTTTTTATTTATCTACTAGAGTACTACAGCATAGCATTAAAAAACACAGGTTACCCAGTGTTAATTATTTATTCGCAATTTTATATCAAATATTAATTTACTAGTTAACTTTGAACATCCTCTTTATTAGACTCGTGTTTTTGCTCTTGTTTTCAAATGTAGTACTTAATATTAAAGAAATATTTTCGATAACCAAATTTATAGCTGTAGAAGAGTGAAATATATCTTCATAAAAGTCAACTATCGCTAGTCAAATATAGATAAACTAAGGCATGAATAGAAAATTTAGTTGGGTCGAGTTTTCAATTCAGATCTAAATACTTTCCTTTTTTAAAGTTATCTCCTAAAACCATCCGAACAAAATAAAATGCAATTGATTCAAAGGCTGTAATACAAAATAGCATTATCACGTATCCGTATGTATCATCCTTTATAGCATAATGCGGGATGCAAAGTGGTAATAGTATTACAATTTGAACAATAAAAGCTATTGCAGTATACAATGCATTTGTATTAGCTATAGCATTTACTGTTTCAAAAACTTCTATATCAGATGGGGCCTGAAATTTGATTTTAGCTTTATTGTTCATTATTTTCACCTTCAACAAATTCGATATTTAATGCTGATGCTATTTTTTTACAGTGACTAAATGGGTACATTGCCATTAATAATCTTCTATACAAAATAGTGCATTTTGAATTCTTAGTAAATATGCGAATTTGTATCAGCTCTTCAGTATCAACTTTTTTTGCGAGCTATTGCCCCAGTAATTAAAAATGAGATTATAAATACTAAAATTAAGGCTGCAAAGATAATTAAAATTGCATATAGTACATATAAGTAATAATTGTCTTTAAACATTTGTGTAAGGAATAAAATTAATCATATGATTAATTCTATCAGTAAAGCCACTGGCGATGCATACAGTAATCAAAGTATGATTCTGACAGTTGTAGCATATTTAAAAATATTGTCTTTTGTCTTTAGTTTAGTATGGATCATAATAGTCTCCAATTATTGGGCTGTAAATTAAAATATGGACATAAGTCTCAGCTAAAAATTATTACGCCTCATGTATGGCTAAAATGAGTAAAATATATATTTGCTAGCCTATTTTAATTAGGCTGGTTAGCATGCTTTATCCTTAATATTTTGTTATTGTTTCCACATTTTGTTCCATATTTTTAAAAATTTCTACGAATAAAACTTTTTTATCACTTTCGTAGTTCAAAAAGGTATGGTAGTATATCAATAACATCCGGTATTAAAAAACACAGGTTGCCCCGTGTTAATTATTAAATGTAAGTTATTTTAAAGTAAATAGTTTTTTACCAACAGTTGCATTAGCTTCTAAGTTAGTAATTTCTTGTAATTTTGAATCTTGTGTTAACACAAATAATACATCTTTATTAATGTTTTCATTATTAAATCTGTTTAAGTCTAATTCAAATAATTTATCACCAGCTTTAACTGAGTCATTTAAAGCAACAAAAGCTTTAAATCCAATTCCATCAAGCTTGTAGCTATCTTTTCCAAATAAGATAACAGCTTCAACACCATTACTTGAGTTAGATAAAATGATTTGAGATTTATTAGCTGGCATCATAGCTATTTTTCCATCAAATGGAGCAACTACTTCAGCTTTTGTTTCATTTGTTAATTTAATTCCAAATCCTTTTCCAACTAACCCTTTAGAAAACACACCATCATTTAATGATTCTAAAGAAAATGTTGTTCCTGTAACTGGTGCTAATACATCAATTTGATTTACTACTTGTGCATTAGTTTCAGTTTTAGCACATCCACAGTGTCCTTCATTATCAGCTTCTTTGACAGATGAACATAAAGGTTTTAATTCATCTTTATTAAATTTAATAAAGCAGTTTAATTCTTCAGCACATGGGAATGTTGCTTGTACGTGTCTTGCAGCGTCAAACACTTTTATATCACTTGCTCCAAGTTTTTTTAGTTCTTCAATATTAACTAATGCAATATTTTTAACATCGTATCTTAATTGAGATACTGAGTTATTAAAAGCTAAAATATTATCAAAACCACCAAATGCATCAATAATAGCAGCTAGATTGCACATATCTTTGTGATTAACTTCTTTATTTTTTATGTTTTCAAACATAAGATCTCCTTATTTAAAATATTACTTAAATTTTATCCTATTTTAGATTTCATAATCTAAAAAATAAAGATTTTTATCTTGTACTTTTTACCTACCCCCTAGGCTTAAAGAAGCTATATTTCTTAAATTGCAAAGGTAAATAGAAACTAAATAAACCTCTTGCAATATTAGATTAAATAAAAAAGTTTTATTTTATGTACAAAATTCTAAATATGGAACAAAATGTGGAAATAAATTCAATTTTAACAAGGTTTTATAACTTCTTTATATAATTAAAAAGTTAATATTTTAAGGAGTATATATGAATGAAACAAGTAATAAGAAAAAAATTTACTGGTTATTTTCAATCGGAATTATCTTAGCAATTGTGCTTATAGCAGCACTATATACACTACTACTATTGCCTGTAATTATGCCAATATTAACGGATGAAGTTAAGACTTCAAAAAACCCTAATGAAATCAAGTTTTTTATAGCAGCTGAAGTATTCTTTGGAATATGGCTTCTTATGCTAGCTCCATTTATTGCTTTCTATAATTTAAAATTTGGATTTAACCTATGAATTAGAATATTAATCAAAGATTTTGAAACACCAATTCATCGTTTTCCTAGTCAAAAAGGTAAATTACTCGCTTTTATCTACAAATATATTTACATTAAACCAACTTATGATCTTGAAGTAAATTTAAACACCGTAAAACAAGGCAATAAAAAAGCAATTGCTTGCTTAATTAATGCTTTTCCAGCACTTAATTTAATTTTTGCTCTCACAGGTTTAGGATTAATTATTAATGCCTTTGCTAATCCATCATATCATGGATCATTTATTAATTATATGTTTATGATTTATATATTTGTTATGCTTGCATTCCTTGGATTGTATCCATTAAATCGACTAGTAATTTATACAGTTATTAAAGAAAATAATTTAACTGGTAATGACTTCAATTCCAAATATACTAAACTAATGATTAAGCTATTTGGAAGCAGATTCTTCTCTTGAATTTTAAAAACTCAACTATGTACAATTGCTTCAGTTAATCATGAGGATAACTGAGAAAAAATTGAATTTGATTAATATAAAAATGCCTAAAGCGCTATATGCATTTTAGGTCATTTTTTTATTTAAATAATGCTGTTTGATAATTTGAGCCATAAACCTTGGCTAACGTTTCACGATATGAGTTTACTTGATGTGAATATTTTGTTTTATCAGTTCCATCAATAACATTATAAGGTTGGACATAACCATTAATATTGCTTGAATAAAATGGCATATTTAAAGCATAACCAACAGTTAAAGCTTTTTCTAATTGTACTTGTGCATTTTCTTTATCAATTAAAGGCTGCTTATGATTATGCCCAAATAGTAGTCCTACTGGTAAATTAGAATCATTAACCACTAATGAGCCGGAAGCTCCTCCAATAATATCACATGGCACTAAATTTTCATATGCCAGACCATAAAATCTGCTTCTAGGTTCATTATTAAATTCTGCTCCATGATCTGCAATGACATTGCCATTATATCAATCAATAGTACGTCAAAAGTTTTGATCAATATTATGTACCAGACCAGTTGAGCTGCCTAGCATAGAAGGAGCTACATTATATAGCAATTGGTTTCTGCTAGCATTGACAAATGGATATCCAGCAAAATAGTCTCAGGTAGGTTGCTTTTGAAGTTTAACGTTGCCAAAATATTTTTCAATATCATTACTTACTTTGTTAATTTTATTAATAGTGTTAGGTTGTTGAATTACGCCATCTTTAGTTCCTAAAACATTATGTGCAAATAATGCAACTGAACCATAATCCATTCCAGCATATGGTAAAGTAGAATTTTGCATTGGATAAGAACCACTTTTGAATTTTTCGATTGATAAATCCAACTCTTTGATTGCATTATTAAGCTTCTTAGTCAAAACGTTATTATCCGCTTTCATTTGTTTTAATTCTTCGATTCTAACTCTTTTTTCATTATCATTTAGCTTAGGATCAATTGTGGGTAAAGCATTGAATTTCTCTATGTCATAGTCAAATTCAATTACAGAAAACTCTGTATAGTAACGCCCTTGATATAGAGCAGAAACTTTTTGATCCATAAAGTTGTGCGCTAAAAACAAGTTTTTAGGTCACATTTCATAATTTAATTGTTTATAACTGTACTTGCGCTTTTTATTTGTTCAATTGTCAATAGCTCCTAGGCGAATATTGGTAATTGATTTTTTACGATTGGGCTGTGCATTAAAAGTAAAGTCTTTATCTGAATATAATTCAGCAGCGACATGATAATTAGTAGCAAAGAAAAGCTTATATTTAGTATCTGATTCTTTGTGATAATCTAACAATCAAATAGTTCCAGCTGTATTAGTTCCATCATTAAAATCTCAAATTAAAGAAAATGTTCGATTTAGAATGGAACTAATATAAGCTTTATTATTTTCAAGCTTCCCTTCAACACTAGTATCTAGTTTAAATTGTTTTAAGTTAGGATGTTCTTGATAATATTTCTTAATCTCTTCTGTAGAAAGTACTCTATCTTTATCAGTTTCACTTTCTTCAGAATGATCAGAAATTTGTTTTTTAAGTTTTGCAATTTCATCAAGCAATTTAGCATTTTGTTCTTGCAATGTCGCATTAGAACTATTAGCAATTTCTAAGGCACTTTTGGCGCTTGCTAATTGAGCTAAAAGTTGTTCCACTCGCTTATTTAATTGTTCTTGCTGTGTTTGTAATGAAGCAACTTTTTCTGTATTTGTCTTAATTTGTTCTTTTAATGAAACAATTGTTAGATTATTTTGCTTAATGGTAGCATTATTTGCTTCAATAGTCGCTCGCAATTCCTCATTGCTTGCAGTTAATTCTTTTACTTTTTCCTGTGCTTCTTGTAGCTGGCTTGCTACTTGATTTATTGCATCATTTTTGGCTTTTAGTGCTTGCTCTAAGTTGTTTTTATCTTTTTGAGCTTGAGCTAATTGAGCTTTTAATGTTTCAATTTGTTCTCGATCTTGAACTTGAATATCATTAGCTTGTTTTATAGTTTCTTGTAAGGATACAATTTGCTTATTTAGCTCTTTTATTTGCTTAGCAAGATTTTTATATTCTTGGTTATTTTGTAACTCTTTAACTTGTTGCTGCAATCTATTTATCTTAGTTTGATAATCAGCTATATTACTAGCATTTTGTTGTAATTGCTCATTTAACTGTTTATTTTGGCCATTTAATTCCGTAACTTGAGATACTAATGAAGCATTAGTATCTTTAGCTTGAACTAGTTGTTCTTGTACTAAAGTTAAATTGCTATTAACTTGCAATAGCTGTTTGTTTGCATTTGTTAAATCATTTTGTTTTTGCCCTAAAGCCTGATTTAGTTCATTAATTTGTTGATGTAATTGCTCAATTAACTTATTTTTCCGATCTAGTTCCTGTGCTTGCGGTTTATTACATGATAAAGTCATTAGTGGCATTAAACTTTGAACACTTATTGCTCCTAGAGCAAATTTCCATTTTTTCATAACATATTCCTTTTCTTTTATCTTTAATAATTTTAACATTCCCACTAAAATTTACAGTAAATTTACCTAATGCATAATAAAAGCCACTGTTGTGACTAATATTGAATTACTTACTATTTTGTCGCCTCATTGACAGCTGTAAACTTTTGTACAAAATCGTTATACGCTTGTTGGTATTGTACTAAAAGTTCTTCAAGCTTACTTGAATTATTTTGACTATTTGCAAATTCATTAGAGTATTTATCAATAATTGTTTGAGCATGCACTCTAGCTTGAGCATAAAGATCACTATTTGCTAGTGTTTTTAAGTAACTATAAAATTGAGATCTAAGATTCTTAAAAGGTTGATATTGTTCAGTTCCGAACCCTAGAGCTAAAAATCCTTTTTTAAGAATTGGATCAATGAAATGAAAGAAGTCTAAATATTGCTGTTGAATTTGTTTAAAAGGTTGATTTAAATTAATTTGGGCCATTTCTTTATGTTTTTCAATTTCACTACCATATTGAGCTTTAAATAAATCCATTTTCATAAAATTATTTATAGAAGTTTGCTTTCTTGACATCTCTGCAGCATAGCGCTTCAATCCTTCAATTTCCCTTTTGCCTTGATTATATAGTTCTAAATAGTCCAAAGCAGTTTGCAGAAAGTTATCTAATTGATCAAGGACTAAATCTTTATTATCAGCTAGGTAGACTTTTGTTTCCATTTCTTGCGCTAGACTATTTAATTTATTATTTTCTCATTCTCAAGATGTGTAATATTTTTCATTGCACAATGTTAGAATGTTTTGAAAAAGGTAGCTATAAAAATTAGCACTTAATGTTGGATTAGTTTGAGTATATGAATTCAAAATACTCGGTAATTGATAAAACCACTTTCAATAAATGGCTATAGTTTTAGTTGGTAAAAACTCTGATTCCTGTTTTATATTTACTATCTTACTTCATACTTTACTATTATGCAAAGCTTTTTTGATTGGTCCACTTTGCTTATTAGCTCATACTTCTAAGCTATTAGAAACACTAAGAACTTGCTCAACTTGACCTTTATACTCAGTAATATATTCATTAAATAATCGTTCCAATGAGTCATAATACTCTTTAAGGGTATCAAACGCATCTTGATCTAGACTGTTGTTTCTTAAAAAATAATTATCATTTAGATGATTATCAATTTGTTCCATGCATTCTTTTGTTTTATATGTAACATAATAATCATTCTTATCTTTAGCTTTATTTCATAGGTCAAGATATTTTTGTCTCATTTCTAAGAGAGCTGATCTGTTTTGTTTTTCTCAATCTGTTCCTTGTTTGTAATTTATAATGGCGTTAGAAATACCATAGCCAGCAGCTCCTATTCCAGAAATAATTACTAAAATTGTAAAAATAATTGATACTATTTGAAATTTATTTCTTGCCATATCTTCCTTTTAATATTATTCTATCATAAGCAATTTTTAAAGCGAACTAATAAAGATATTTAAGACAATTCATTTTGTTTAAAAAATTAATATATTCATTCGGACTCATATAATTTAATGATTTAATATTTAACAGAGTTATAAATTAATCATTTTACATATTTGATATCAAACTTATTGATATTCTTTTGAGAGAAAAGTTCCTCACGAATTCTTCCGAAAATATATTCTATTCATAAATTATCATTTGAATGGCCTTTCAACACAAATTATATTTTTCTTGTGCATTATAGTTGCAGTTATCATATAATTAAATTCGTTCCTTTTTATTTTTTATTTACACCAATTTTACAACAGGAACCAAAAAAGATGACAGTTCGACTTTAGCTTTAGTGGAATGTCATCTTTTTAATTTTTTATACATTTATTTATTCGCTATATGAAAAAACGCACTTTCGTGCGAAAAAGCATATAACTTTTTTAAACAACAAAATCTTTTTTGTACTGAAACCAATCATAGTTACATACTATGAAAACACTTTATCTATGATAAAGTTGATTACTTTTATATTTGTAGATTGATGATATTTTATGCTAAATAGCATAACTTTGTGCGATATAAATAAAAGTTAGTTTTTTATCCACTTTTTATAAAAGTTCCGGGTGTAAGTAGCACTTTTATGCAACTTACAAATTTATTATATTATTTATTTTATTGATACAGCTCAAATTCTATTTTGTTCCACATTTTTCCACATTTTGTGGAAATTTCCACATTTTATTTCCCGGAGTATCAGTTTGAAAAATAATTTTATTTCAAAATTACCTTTAGCTCCTGAATTTAAGGCAATTAAATGCTTATTTTTTTATAAAAAATAAGACTAATTTTAATATAATTATTTTAATTTAATTAAAAATATTATAAAACAAGGCTAAAAAAGTCAAAAAGGAGAAAAAATGATTAATGTTAATGAATTCAAACCAGGTATCACATTCGAAGATGAAGGTGAAATCTTTGTTGTCTTAGATGCACAACACTCAAAACAAGGGCGTGGGCAAGCAAATGTTAAAGCTAAAGTTAAAAACTTAAGAACAGGTTCAACAACCATTAAATCTTTCACAGGTGGTGATAAAGTTAAACCAGCTCACATCGACAAAAGAAGAATGAACTACCTTTATTCTGATGGAGAAAACATTATTTTAATGGATAACGAAACATTCGAACAAGTTGAAATCCCAGTTTCACACGTTGAATGAGAACTAAACTTCTTAAAAGAAGGACAAGAAGTTCAAATCAGAAAATTCCAAGAAGAAGTTTTAGACGTTGAATTACCAGCAAATGTTGACTTACTTGTAACAGAAGCACCTGATGCTGTTAAAGGAAACACAACAACTAACCCTCAAAAGAAAGTTACAGTTGAAACAGGATTTGAATTAGAAACACCTATGTTCATTAAAGAAGGTGACGTTATTTCAGTTTCAACAGATTCTGGAAAATACGTTGGAAAATCAAATAAATAATGAACTGAATTACAGTACCGTACAATTCTAATCAAAGTTATATCGTACAAGAATCTGCTATTGTGGATGCTGTATCTAACGCGATTGAAAGTACCAAATACGTTAAAAGCAATCTCTCAAACATGAGACTTAGCTTTGATGACGATCATTCTAATGTACAAATTTACATAGATGTTAAAATTCGTGGTGCACAAAGTAATGAAATTGATCCATATGCAATAATTAAAGATTTAACCTTTAAAATAGAAGAAAGTGTTAAAAGTTTAATTGATAAAAAACCTAAAAATGTACAAGTTGTATTAATGGACATTTATTAAAATGCAACGCAAAGAATTTCCTAAAGAAAAAATGTCTTTTTACCGAAAGCTTTTTAGCAATGAAGTAAAAAGTGAAATAGATAAATTTTCAAACCTAAACAAAAAAAGATATACCAAAGCAACAGAAAAATATTTAGACCAAATGAATAAGTTATTACTTGAATTGCGCGACCATAAAATCGCCGATAATGATTTAATTCCCAATAAAGTACTATTTAGACGTTTAAAAAGAGAGCACGCTTTCTTAAGAAATCGTTTATGAGCTATTTTGTTTGGAATTATTCTTTTATTGGTCATTATTACTATTATTCTGCTTGCAATCTTGCTATAAAAAAGAGATTTATGAAAAATAAAAGAATCAGAAACTATTTTTCAAGGTTATTTAGAGCTTTTAAATGACAAGATTGATTAACTTGTGCAATCGGTTTTACTTTAATTGTTACGTATATAACAATTACAATTTTGGAATGGCATTTTAGAAGTCTTTGAGTACTTGAAGCATATAATATTGCTGGACCAGGTGGACATACAATCCTTGATGATATGAAAGAAATTTATGACTCAAGTGATCCAAATGCTCAACGTGTAATCACTGAACTGGTTTATCCGAATGCCACTTATTTATTTTGAGGTGGATCAACATATTGATTCACATTTATGTCAAATGTTTTAATGGGTGTAACTCTCTTTATTTACCCATTTTACCAAAAGTCTCGTAGAGCTCAAACATTCTACTTTGCTTCTATGGTGTACATCATTATAGTGATGTTAGGATATTGAGGAGGTGTTATTTTTGATAATAGCATCATCACCCAAAATCGCCCATTTGAAATGATTAAAACATTAATCATGCATGCTGGAGCACCATTTTTAGGATTATTTACGCTATTTGCTTATGAACGTAAAAGAGTCCGGATTTCAACTAGATCAATTTGAGGTTTTGCAGCTTGACCTATTGCTTACTTACTATTTACAGTTGCAATTTACTTTATTGGTTATAAATTTATGAAGCCTTTTGGCGGAACTGAATTACAAAGAGGTGTAACGATTTACGGAGTCGTTTCTTTCTATCATCCTATAGGATACACTGGAGATAGTTTATTTGTTGTAGTAGTTTTAGATGTAGTAATGGTTTTATGTGCCATTTTTACAGCTCCCGTAATTGGATTTACACTCCGTAAAGTACTCAGAATTTTACTTCCTGGACAAAGAAAACGTAGAAAAGTTTACTTCATTCGCCCTGAAAGTCGCGAAGCTATAGCGAAACATAAAGCTGAAATTAAACAAGCCAAATTAGATAAAAAGAATCAAAAATTACTAGCAGCAAGCACTATTGAAACAAAAAATGCTGCTCTTCTTGAACAAAATAATAATCAAGATCAAACAAACTAAGCTAATTAGTTTGTTTTCTATAACTACAAAATAGGAGAATTATGCAAGAAAAAGAAAAATATATCGCTTCATATTTTCAAAAGACTAAAGATATCCTTGCAACTAAATTACCAGAAAATAAAATTGTAATGCAATTTTTTCAAAGGAAAGATGATGCAATTTTATGTGGAATTAACGAAGTACTTGACATCTTAAAAACTCAAACTGACACTAGTAAATATATTATTAGATATTTACCAGAAGGTAGTCACATCAATAGCCTAGACATTGTTCTAGAACTAGAAGGGCAATACCAAGAATTTGGAATTTGAGAAGGATTAATTGATGGGGTTTTAACTCGTAATACATCAATTGCAACAAACGCATATCACTGTGTAAAAGCTGCAAAAGGTAAGGAAGTTATTTTTATGGGCGATCGTGCTGATCACTATATTAATCAAGAAATTGATGGGTATGCAGCAAGAGTTGGTGGAATTAAGTTAGTTTCAACTTTAGCACAAAAAGACCCATCAGTTAAAGAAGAAAGTGTTTTTGGATCAATGCCTCATGTTTTAATTCAAGGGTTTAATGGAGATGTTGTTGCAGCTACGCGTGCATACCATGAATTATTTCCTAATAACAAGTTAATTGCTTTAATTGATTACCATAATGATATTATCACTGATGCTTTAAAAGTTTGAAATGCTCTAGGAGATAAAGTTTGAGGTGTTAGAATTGATACTTCAAAAAATATGGTAGATCACATGTTTGATGGTGAAGAGCCACAATATGGAGTAAACCCTGAACAAATTTTTAGACTCAGAAAAGCTTTAGACCAAGCAGGAGCAACAAATTATAAAATTGTAGTTTCATCAGGATTTAATGCTGAAAAGATTCAAATGTTTGAACAATTAAATGCGCCTGTCGATTACTATGGAGTAGGACAAAGTATTTTTAAACTTAACAATTCTTTTTCAGCTGATGCAACTGTTTTAAATGGACAGCTTCAAGCTAAAGAGGGTCGTAGTTATAGAAAAAATCCAAATTTAATTACATACAAATAGAAAGAGCAAAAGCTCTTTTTTATTAACCTTGGGAAAATTACAAAATAATGTAAAATTATTAAAAAGTTAAAAAAGGAGTGTAAAAATATGCAAAAAATATTACTTTTAGATGCACATGTACTTTCTAAGGAGGTTTCTACTTCTCATAAAATTTTAGATTTAATAGAAGAACAATACCAAAAAGAACCAAATAATCAAATTACTCGTATCGATCTAAATGAAACAGTTTTATCTAAAGTTTTTATGACTAGTCAAAATATGTCAACATACTGACAAGATGTTGAGTCAGACAAATGAATTGAATTAGTTAAAAATACTGATATATTAGTTATTTCTAATCCAATGATCAATTTCTCTGCACCAGTTATTGTTAAAAATTTTATCGATTCAATTTCTGTTGCAAATAAAACTTTTAGTTATAAATATTCAAATAAAGGCGATGCAATTGGGCTACTAACTAATCTTAAAAAAGTTATTATCGTTTCAACTCAAGGAGCTCCAGAAGGATGATATCCATGAGGAACTCATGCTTTATGATTGGAAGGAACTTTTAAATTTCTTGGTGCTCAAGAAGTGCAACACATTAAATGATATGGTACAAAAGTTAAGCCAACTAGCGAAATAAAATTAGAAGAATTACAAAATCATATTGATAATCAAATAAAAACAGCTATAAAATAGGCTTAAAACTTTAAAATATAATATTGTGGAACATTGTGAAAATTTAACAACTGGTTTCACTTTTTTTTTTTTTTTTTTTGTAAACTATATTTAAGAAAGGAATAAATGAAGAAAAAACACTGAATATTACTAACTTTTGGAAGCTTAACAACTTCAATAATACCAATGGTTGCAACACAATGTAATAACAAAACTGATGCTAATAACAATACTAACCCTGGGGAAAACCCAGTTGTTACACCTATAGTTAAAACACCAGTTAAAAAGGTCAAAAACATTGAATTAGTTGCTACAGCACCTCAACAATTAAATGCACTTCCTAAAACATTCGAGAATGAAACTAAAGCATTTATGGATGATGCATCATTTACAGATATTTCTATTCATTACAATATAAAAATAGGTGAAAAGTTTAAACTTGATAAAAAAGTTGAATATACTAAAGATGAATTTAGAACTCTCCTAGATAAAGCTAATTCAAAAACCATAGATACAAATGTTAAACTTGACACATTGCTAATTGAAATAAAAAATCAAGAAGATCTTGAAAATGCAGAAAAAGCTCTTCAAAGTGCATATAATAATTATTATGTAAATGAAGAATGATTTACAACAACTATTAAAAACATGATTAAAGAAGCTGGTGGAAGCTTACTTGGATCTGTCACACTAGAAAACGCAATTAATAAAGGTAAAAAAGAACAATATGATGCTTTAGTAAATCAAATTAAAACATTTATGGCTAAAAATGGAAATGTTAAATTAGCTCAAGATATACAAATTGCAAAAATTGACCAAGACTTGAAAAAAGGTTGATCATTGACAATCACATTGAAAAAAGATAATTTAGTTGCTAAAGGTATCAAACTTGATTTTAGAAAACCACATAAAGATTGAGATGACGCCAAAATACTAGCAAAAAATAATGAGGATTCTCAATTCGAAAAAGTAAAAGCAATGGTTGCGGAAAAAGCTTTAGCGTATAAAATGCTAATAGCTGGATTATATAAAGTTGGAGATGAAGTTTTAAAAACAATAACAGACTCTTTAATTGAAGTTATGGTTTTTGTAGCATTTAAAACACTTTTACCACTACCACTTAACATTATATGTACACATTTAATGGCTAAACCAATTATCAAATATTTAAATAATTTATCAGGTCAGTTAATCGAAACTTATTACCCAAAAACAAAACTCAGCTAATGTTGGGTTTTTTTCTTTTTCCTGATAAAAAGCACTATATTGCAAATAGTTTAAATATGAAATATTTAAATATGATAAAATTAAATTATAAATTTAAGGAGTAAAAATATGAGATTATCAATAATTTCACTTGTGGGTGACGATGCATCATATGTAGATACATTTTTAGCCTCATTAAAAGAACAAGAAACTCAAAGTTTTGAGGTTATTTTATGCATCAATAAAAACTCAGAAGCTAAAAATATTTTCAAAATCGCTCGTAAATACTATGAATTTTTTGGTAGCAGATTAGTTTTAATTACTAACTCAAAAGATAATTCATATCAACATAACCTTGTCAGTGCTTTTAGAATTGTTAAGGGCGATTATGTAACTGTAATTAATTCTGACTCAAGTATTAAAAGATATTTTATCGGTGATATGATCGAACATGCCCAACGTTTTAATGTTGATGTTTTAGAATTTAAGCCAAGACTAGTTGGAACAGTTCGTTTTAAACCGAAAGAAAGAGGAGAATTCGATAAAGTTCTAGATATTAGCAAAAATCCTAATGTTTTAGCCTACACCTATCCATTCATTTTTAACAAAATTTTTAAAAAATCATTAGTTAAAAAAGTTGCTAAATATAAACCAAAAGTTTCAAATGACACTTTAATGTGTTTAGAAGTTAACTACTTGCTAATGATGGAAGCTAAAAAATATAAATATTTAGACTTTAGAATTATTCGTGAATTCATTTCTTCAGATACTTGATTTAATACCAAAACTGCCTTAGATGCTTTTAGGGTTATTGAAGAAAACTCAAAACGTATGAATTTAAAAATTCAAGAAGAACTTAAATATGCTAAATACTACTTTGTCAAATTGCTTCTTACTGGATTTTTATCAGAAACTTATTTCGTATATAGACACTTTTCAAAAAATGATAAGGAGCAATTAGAAGAAAAAAGAAGTAAGATCTTAATTCAAAAGCATGATGAAATGCTTGAAAAAATAGAAGATAGCAATGATTTTCAAACTTTCTTAACAACTAATATGTATATGCTTGTTGATAATACTGAAACTAGCATGTTGAGAGAAAGCTATGCTAAATTAAACAAAAGTAAAATTTTGGACAATCTTGAATAATGTATAAAAACGCAGGATTCTTTAAACGATTCTTCTCGAACTTAATTGATTTTTTACTTTTTATCGCTATTGCTATTGCTATTATTTTTGTTAGCAAACCGAATGGCAATTTAACCACAAATCACAAATATTACTATGTATCTATGATTTTGATAACAATTTGATTGAATTGTTATTACATTTTATTCCCCTGCCTAATTGGTGGCAAAACTATAGGAATGTGGATTTTTAATCTGAAACTAATATCGTCCGGCGATAAGAAATTCCATTACATTTTAATTTTAAAGCGTAATATTCTAGGTTGCTTATTTGTTACATTGAATTTTATCATCGTCCTTTCAACTACTGCTTCAATTAATTTAAGTCAGTACAAAGATATTAGTGAAGCAAATCAAAATCCAACTATTCAAGCTATAACAGCCATTATTACTGCATTAATGGGAACTTGATTTTTACTCCAAACTTTAGGTTATATCCTATTAATTTTTTACAAGAAAAAACTAACTATACTTGATATCGCATTTACCTCAAGAATTGTTGAAGATAAATACATTGAAGTAATTGCAAGCAAAGATATTATTCTCATCCCATATTACTACACAGAAAGAACATTTAGATATTATAATCAAACTGACCAAATACAAGGAGATTAACTATGGACTTAATTAAAGCTGATTTACTTAGCGATTTGAATGCTAAACAACGTGAGGCTGTTGAATATTTTGACACATCATTACGTATTATTGCTGGGGCTGGTTCTGGGAAAACAAGAGTATTAACTCGTAAAATAGCTTACTTAATCAATGACTTAGGAGTTAGACCTAAAAATATTTTAGCCATGACTTTTACTAACAAAGCTGCAAATGAAATGAAGCAAAGAGTGTTGCAGTATACAAGTAAAAGTTTAAAGAATGAATTAAAAATCTCCACATTTCACTCTTTCTGTGCAGAGTTATTAAGAAAACACATTCGTTTGCTTGGGTTTCATAATGACTTCTTAATTATTGATGAACCTGATAAAGTGCAAATTCTAGGTGACATTTATCGTAGACTTGGAGTTTCAAGTCATGATATAAGTTACAAAAGTATGATCGAATACATTTCATATGCCAAAAATATGGAATTAACATACAAAGAATTAAAAGATGAGCTAAAAACATTTGAATATTCAAAAGTTGTTGCAGATGTTTATCAAGAATATTTAAACGAGCTTGTTTCAAAAGGTTCATTAGACTTTGATGACTTAGTTACACTTACTAAATTGCTTCTTGAAACTCACCCAGAAGTAGCTGCTATTTATCAAAAGCAATTTGAATATGTACTTGTAGATGAGTTTCAAGATACTTCGAGAATTCAATATGACTTAATTAAGTTACTTGTTGGCAAAAATACTCATTTTACTATTGTGGGTGACCCGGACCAAACTATTTATAATTGACGTGGTGCTGATGTTAACTTAATTTTAAACTTTGATAAAGAATTCCCGGATGCTAAAACAATTATTTTAGATATTAACTATCGTTCAACACAAAAAATTCTAGATGCTGCTAATAAATTGATCGCAAAAAACACTAACAGATTGCATAAAGATTTAGTTACAGCTAACGATCTAGGGGATGATGTAGAATTCTATCATGGATTTTCACCTGAAGCTGAAGCTAGATGAGTAATTCAAAAAATTAACGAATTAAAGAAACAAAAGAACCAACTCAAAGGAATTGCTATTTTATATCGTTCAAACTATTACTCACGTCCATTTGAAGAAGCATTAATTGAAGAAAATATTAACCACAAAATATTTAATGGAACTAAATTCTTTGAACGTTCTGAAGTTAAAGATGCTTTAGCTTTCTTAAGAGTTATTGCTGAGCAAAAAGATATTGCTTTAGAAAGAATTATTAATGTCCCTAATCGTGGAATTGGTGATGCTACATTATCTAAATTAAAAGAATATGCCAAAAAGCAAGGTAAATCATTATTCAGAACTCTACAAGAAGATATTAGAACCCTACCAATTCCAAATGACAAAATTGTTAAATCAATTTATCCATTTATGGTGCTTGTAATTAAATATGCTAAGGCATTACAACATAACAAAATTAGTATCACTTTAAATAAATTCCTTGAAGAAATTAAATACTATGAACACATTGCACTAAATGAAAACTTACGTGGATCAGCTGAGGATAATGTTAAGGAATTAATCAACTCAATTGCTAACTGAGAAGAAAAAAACAAAGATAAAACTGTCTCTGATTACTTGAATATGGTGGCATTAATGTCTGTTTCAGATGAATATGACAATGTGCCTAATTATGTTTCGTTAATGACTATTCACTCTGCTAAGGGACTTGAATTTGACAATGTTTTTATTGTCGGTATGTCTGAAGGGATTTTCCCTAACCGTAGATCATTAGAGTCTGATCATAGCTCTAAATTTTCTGCCAAAGGTAGATATTCTAATACTCTAGAAGACGAAAGACGTTTAGCTTATGTTGCTGTAACGAGAGCTAAAAATAAACTTTTTATCTCAGATTCAAGAGGTAAAATTATTGGGACTGATATTGATAAACAACCATCTAGATTTATTACTGAGATGGGGCTAGACGTTAATGACACAATTATTAATGCTAAAAATCGTTTCTTTGGTCATTTTGGCAATGAAGAAGAAACTATTACAAATAATCACATTATTGTAGGTGATATTATTAGTCACATAATGTTTGGAGAAGGTGAAGTTTTAGAAGTTACACCAAACGAAATTGTTGTCGAATTTATCAAAGACAAAAAAGTTAGAACATTAAATAAAAATCACTCCGCAATTAAGGTTATAGGTCAATAATGTCAACATCATCTATTATTGGTGTAGTAATAGGTGTTTTTATTGCAATCATCCTACTTACTATCCTATTTTTTCTAACTTTATATTTCTTTTATGCACGTTCATCATCTGGAATAATTCTTTTTATGCTAGATTCAAGTAATAAACGTGTGTTACGCTTAAGTGAAAAGAATTATGCTTTTTCAACTATTTTTGATGCCAAAAAGTTAAGATTTCAACAATACAAGTTTATTCAGCTAGATACTTTTTTAGAAGTACTTGATGGCGAAACTAAACAATACATAACTTCGTATATTGAAGAAGGTATTATGCGTAAGCAAGAAATGCCTTTTACTTTTAATACTAATGTCAAGACTTTATTAACTCCATATGAGAGATTAATATACTGATTTGATCGCATCTCACAAATTAATAGTTCATATTTTTTAAAGATTTACCCAATCGGTAACGGTCAATACAACTGTACTATTTCTTGAAGTAAGAAAAATGAAAAGTTTAATTCAATAAATAAAATATCGGGTGATAAAAATACTTTCTTTGATACACAATTTAAGCAAGAGTATAACATTATTATTGCTTTTGCTTTAAAACCTTACTATATAAAAAGAGATATTGATTCAGAATACTTAGAAGACTTATTTAATCAATTTGATTTATCCTATAAACGCACTCCTATTTTTAGGCAAAATGGATTCTTATTTATGGTAATTAAAGATAAAGGACACCACACTTATAACAATTATTTAAATAAGATTCGTAGCATCAATAATAACATTAACTTTAATAAGTGTTTTATAGCAGCTACCATTTTCCGCAACACTAAGTTAGCAACTGAATATTCACGTGAAATGTTACTTGCCAAAATTGCATATTCTTTATTTAATATTTTGAATGATTTTAATCATTATACTAACTATATTGATTTGTCTCTTGATTTTATCAATACTCCACAATTTAAAGAGTTTAATAATCAATTAGTTAGATATCGTAATGAAAATTCCTTATTAAATAAAGATTTAAATAACATGCACATTAACTTTTTTCCAATTAAAAATTATCAATCTCAAAAATCTTCAAATTTAACTATCGCATCAGTTTCGAATGATTCATACGATACAAATGATAATAAGTGAAATCACTTTTTTAGAAATATTCCAATTCTAAATTATGAATATGAAAAGTACTGATATGAATATGTTGAAAAAAACGCAAATAAAACAAACCACAATTTACTTGTTAAGATTAGTCAAGAAGTATATCTAAATAAAGATCTAAACAATACAAAAGACTCACCTATTTGTTTGATTTATGCTTATAATAATGTCTTTGATCATCTCAATTTAAAACGCAAAATTGAAGATAATTTTAGAAATTCAATTCCTACTGCATTGTATATTGATGAAATTGATAAAGCCTTAATTAATATCATTAATGATACTAAGTTAAAAGCCATTGTTATAGGTGAAAAAGTTACAAAACATCTAAATAGTACTAAAGTGTATTTTGATTGCATTAACGTTATTAACTTAGCCTCAAACAATAACATTAAGGTTATTTATGAAAACCCACCTCAAAATTTAGATGAGTTAATTGTACTTAAGGCAAAAGTATTTGCTTGTTACTACACTGAAGATAAAAATATATAAATTAAAACATCTAATCTACACGTTACAGTGTAGATTTTTTACTGTAAATAAAATGCAGCCAAATGGCTGCTTTCTAATCATATGTAACATCATTAAGATTTTTAGCTCAGTTGATAAATAAAGTATATGCACGAATTAAATCTACTTTGCCCCCATCTTTAAAAATATTATTTAAGATAGCATATTGGTGGAATTGAGCATATATTTCTACATCATTTTGGCTTGGTATAAGTCCTAAAGCTTCAATCTTTTCAGGATAGTAATCTGAAATTAATGCATAAATTTTAGTAGCGCAAAATTCTTGTGGGAAGTTTTCTAACTTAATTGCGCCCGTTACTAGTAGTTTGATAGCATTTTCTTGATTATCAAACTTAGGCAATAAAATACCTGGAGTATCTAGGAATAAAAATTCTCCATTAACTACTCATTTCTTTTCCCTGGTAACCCCTGGATAATTAGCTACTTTTAGGGTTTTCTTATCAGATACTAAGTTAATTAAAGTGCTCTTTCCACAGTTAGGAACACCAACTACAAACGATTTAATACGGGTTATTAGCATACCTTTAGCACGATTTCGTGCAATTTTGTCTTTCATAATAGATTGAATTTTATTCAAAATTACTTTTTTAGAAGACTGATTTCTTAAATCAAGTCATAATAAATTTTCGCCCTTAAATCTAGCTTGTATTTTATTTTTCTTAGTTTTATCCATCAAATCTGACTTGGTAATAATAAATAATCTAGGTTTTTGGGGAGCAATCTTATCAAAATCCTCATTATATGAACTAATTGGACATCTAGCATCAAGCACAACAATAAATAAGTCAGCTAAATTAGCATTTTCTTTTAAATCCTTCATAGCTTTAGCCATATGACCAGGATATCATTGAATTAAATTTTGATATTTGTTTTCATTTTCATTATTCATAAATCTTTTCCACCTCTTTTGATAAGCGATTATTTTCTTCCTCGAGCATTTGATTTTTTAATAATTCTTTTTGATATAGTTCTTTATATTTTTCTAGTTCCACTGTTAAAGCTTCTTTTTGAGATTGTTCGTCGATTAAATTAGCAAAAATAAGTTGCATAAAATCATCAACTTCTTTTTTGTTATATCCTTCTAAATTTAAACTAAAAGTTTGATTCTTAATTCTCTCACATAAGTCATTTACTTTATCTTTCATAAATTTATTACTCCCTATTTCTAATTTTATCTAACACTATAGCTGTAGCACAAGCAACATTTAAACTTTCAAATGAGATTGGGATATAAATAAATTCATCACTTAAGGCTTGTACTTGAGAGGTGACTCCATTGCCTTCATTCCCAACTACAATAATAAATTTATTTTGTTTAAATTTAACTTGATTTAATTTTTTAGCTTCTTTATTTAACACAGTGGCATAAATGTGATAATCTTGATTTTTTAATTCATTTAACAAAGTAACACCATCTTTAGTTCCAACTAAATTAGTTTTAAAAAAGGCTCCTTGTGATGCACGAATAGTCTTAGGATTAAAATAGTCAAACTTATTAATAATGACTGTATCAATATCAAATGATTTGGCTAGTCGAATAATGGTACCGACATTACCTGGATCTTGTAACTCATCTAGAAACAAAACTTTTGAGCCAATTTTTCCGTTCGGAATTAAAGAACAAACTCCAACAATACTTTGTGGAGTAGTTGTATCACTTAATTCCCTAATAATTTCCTTAGTGACAAGTGTTGAATTAGAATACTTAATATTTTCTGGATTAGATTCAAATGTTTCTAATAATAAGCCAGCTTGTGAAGCTTCTTGCACTAAGTGATAGCCTTCAATTAAAAATTTTCCTTCTTTAGTACGATATTTTTTGTCTTGTAATTTCTTTAGTTCTTTAATAGTGGAATTGCTTTTACTTGTGATTTTCTTCAACATAATCTCTTAAGAAGTACTTTCCTTTTTCTACTTCATATAATGATAAATCACGGAAATCAAGTTGTCTCATAACTTCAAATCCTAAAATACTTACACAGTTACCTAAATTAATTGAACGCATTGCCGATACCATTGGGATTCTTAAGCAATCATCCAAATGATCTTGTAGAACTTTTTTATCTATTCCGGTAGATTCTCTTCCAAACATTAATCAAATCTCACCTGTATTCTCAAATTGTTCTTTGTAATTTACATCTGTATATGATTTAAGGCCATATCTTGTAATATAAAAGATTCTTTTTTCACCATATTTAGCAGCAAAATCAGCATATGATTTATGAACTTCGTGAGGAATGTCTGAAAGCATTCTTCCAGCGCCATATCTTCTTAATCATTTTGGATGTAGATCAAATCCAATTGGTTTAATAATGTGTAATTTAGCTCCTAAAGCAAAACATGTGCGAATAATGTTCCCTGTATTTGGGCATATTTCTGGTTGGTATAATACTATATTTAACATAATTATATTATACAGTGTTTATCATATTTACTTTATGTGTTTTTTGCCTTGTAGCAAGTGCTAAAAGCAAAAATATCCACACATTTTACTGTGTGGATAAGTAATTAAATTTCATCCTCTTCATCGATGTCAAGTTCATCATTTTCAACTTCGCCAAAGATTGATTTCTTGGTCCTTTCAAGTTCTTGAATAAGTGATTTGCGAAGTTTTTTACCATTAGTTTCGCCTTCCATTTCACTTTCATCTTTATTATTTGTGAATTTAATTTTAGCTTTATTTAATTTTGGATCTTGAGGTTCATCTGTGTAGATTATTGTAGGTATAATAATTGGCTCTCTACGTTTTTCTTTATAGAATAAAGTAGCTAAGCGTTCACGCACAATTGCTTCTAGTTCTTCGGTGGTTCAATTTTCATTATTCTTAATGTGGTATAGCACAGCTCCATGAGCAACTCTCTTAGCTTCTTCTATTAATTCTTTTGAAGTTTTAACAAAGAAACTTCCACGAGTTACAATTTGAGGACGAGTTAGGATTGTATTTTTATTTCTATCTAACAGAAAAATAATGTTAACAAATCCTGAATCTTTTAACTGCGCTCTATCTGCTAGAATATGTTCTGAAACACTTAAAACAGTATTCCCATCAATATAAATTGGACCATATTCCACAAAACGTTCTGTTGGAGTAATTACATTATTTAGCATTTCAAAAATTTGACCTTTTTGAGGAATCATAACATTTTCTTTTTTAACACCATTAGCAACAGCTGTTTGACCATGCACAAGCGACATTCTATAATCACCATGATATGGTAAAAAGTATTTTGGTTTAGTTAATGTAAAAATCTTATCATGTTCTCATTGGTATGCATGCCCTGATGTATGCAAGTAACCATCAACACCATTTTCTTTAATAATAGCCCCTAATTTATAAAGTCTATTAACAAGTAATTCTACCACCATTCTATTTCCGGGAATTGGACTAGAAGAGAAAATGATTAAGTCTCCTTTAGTAATTTTAATAGTTGCATGCTTACCATAACTCATTCTTGATAAAGCTGCAAGTTGTTCTCCTTGTGAACCAGTTGTCAAGATAACTAAATCAGAATCTTTTACATTAGCAAGGTCTTTTTTATCAATAATAACATCATTACCAACGTTAATGTATCCTAATTTGCGACCAATTTTAACTCCTTGAATCATTGAACGTCCAAAAGTAATAACCTTTTTATTAAGTTTAGCAGCTAGTTCAATAATAACTTTTACTCTAGTTAAGTTTGAAGCAAATGCAGTAATAATAATTTTCTTTTTAGCTGAACGCATGTGACGTTCAATATCGGTTAAAATATCAGATTCACTTGGTGAGTGATTTGGACGCATTGCGTTGGTTGAATCAGAAAGCAGAACTGTTAATCCATCTTTTCCGATTTCATCCAATCTAGCAAAGTCAGTGTAATTTCCGATTGGTGTATAATCGAATCTAAAGTCTCCAGTACACATAAGTGAACCATTTGGGGTAGTTAATCTAACTCCAAAAGCATCCGGAATTGAATGTTGAGCTGTTCAAAAGTCTGCACGACATCCAAGTGGAAATTTATAAACCTCATTCTTTTCAATTTCGATAAATTCTATCTCTTTTTTAATTCTGTTTTCTTCGAATTTTAATTTAAGATATTGAATTGCTATTCTTGGCGCAAAAATCTTTTTAACTCTAGTTTGTTGTACTAAATATACAACACCACCAATGTGATCTTCGTGACCATGAGTAATGAATAAACCTTCAATTTTCTTTTCGGGTCTGTTTAAGTATGAATAGTTTGGGATAATTCCTTTAACACCTGTATTGAATGTATCGGCAAATTTAATACCTGAGTCGATAATAAAAATGTGATTATGGTGATCAACAACTAAGGTTGATTTACCAATTTCTTCAACACCACCTAAAGCAAAAATTTCTGTAGGTTGTTTTTGTTTCATAATAACTCCTTAAAAAATTATGTGAAATTAAGATAATGAAAAAACGCTTCATTAAAATTAATTATTATCTTTTGAAATAAGTGAATAAAATACATAAATGTATTTATCATGATAATTATATAGTAAAAGTGTTTTTTATTAATAAATAAGGCTATAAATATATTCAAAACCATTTTACCTTGCATAATGGCTCAAAAATACATTTTTTGTTTCTAAATAAAAGCTACATTTATTTTTCCTTTTGTTTTACAAAGCTAAAATACCAACTTTTTTGCATATTGAAAAAGCTAAATTTTATATAATTTTTAAGATATAAATAAGGAGATATATATGAAAATTAAAAATAAAGTTTTACTAAGCATTCTTGCAACAAGCTTAATTGCTACACCATTAATTTACAGTGCTATTTCATTCACAACTAGTGCAACAGTAAAGAAAAACAATATCTCCCATATCCCAAATGCAATTCGTTGCTGCTGCCCAGGTTGCTTACGCGGAATGACTAGTAAAACTATTACAATAAATTCAAGTTATAAGGACTCAACTTTTTAAACTTATAAATATTAAAATAAAGGAAAAATATGAAAAAACTAACTAAAATACTAATCCCACTTACTTTATCATCTACAGTGTTTATGCCTTTAGTAGCTGCTCAATGTGGTACTCAAGCTTCAAGTGAAGAAAATATGGTTTCATTAGCAAAAAGCATTGACACATTTATGAAAGATAAAAAACAAAATTCAAAAACTTTTGATGTTAATGTAGTTGTTTCAAGCTTTATGCCACTAAATAATAACACTCCAGAAATAACAAGCATTTCAAACACAATGCATCCAATGATGAATATAAATAGTCTATTATCACAATCATTACAATCTATGAACAACATAAATGAATCAGATTTTGCAAATTTTAGCAATTTTTATAAAGATATTTTAAATATGCCAGCTGATTTCTTTAAAATGTCAATCGGCAACGCAAAATCACCGTTAAAATATTTAGCAAATGCTGGGGAAGCAAGTGGAACTGATTTTATACAAAAATTAGACAACTTTAAAGATGCAGAAATAAAAGACCTAGGCACAGCAAATATTAATCTCAATAATATAGATATGAAATCTGTTGAGCAAGCCAATAAAATTATTCAAGATTTAATTGCCGAAACACAAAAGTTTTATAGTAACCCTCAAGCAAAACCAGTCTTACTAAAAATTTCAATTAATGTAAAAGCAAGAATAACACTAAACAAAAAATTAAATTTTGCCACATATGCTGATAATATCTTTAGTAAGAATGTAGATGCTTTATCTAAAATATATATTAATTCAACATTAGGAAATATGAACTCAGCATTAGGCCCATCAAAAGATCAGATTATTGAAATGGTTAATAAAATTGTAGATAGCGCAAAGCATAAAATTTCTGATTTAGATAATAATGTAAATGAGGAGTATGCAATACTAAATACACAAGATTTTGAAGGAATTAAAAAGCTTGGTAAATATCTTAATTCTAAGGATAACGCTATATTTTCAATTGAATTCAAATAGAAAAACATAATTAAGAGAAAATTTTAGGCACATTCCTAAATTAATAGGGGGTGCTTTTTTCATTCAAAACTACCTGTTGCAGAAAAATAAAACAAAACATATTTATCTTCTATTAATTACTATTTTAATTCAAATTTAACATATTAAATAGTTTTTTATTTAATTAATGCTTTTAAATCTTAATACACCATTGGAAGAGTGCACAATCAGAATATAAGTACTATATGATACAATTATGATATTTTTTACTTCAATATGAGTTGAAAATGTAAGAAAGTTTTTATAACTTGGTATAAAAAACACCTTATTACTTTAATATGTAACAAGGTGTACATGTATTACAGCAACATTTAAGCTTTTAATGATAAAAGAACTTAAATTATTTATTAAATAAAGCTGTTTTATATTCAGTTCCATAACGTTTAACTAACTCATGGCGATATGAATTAATTTGATATGGATAATTATTTTTATTGGTTCCATCAATTAAATTATAAGCATATAGAGTATTACTGTGTTTATTTGCTGAATAAAATAGTTTATCAAAGCTGTTTACAAATGAAACCACAACATCACGATATGAGTGCACAAGTCCTGATTCATTAAAATACTTTGTTTCTCCATTGACTATAGAGCCTCATTTTATTCCAATAGGTAAGTTATCTTGATTAACTGCTATAGAACCAGAAGACCCACCGGTCAAATTATTTACACTTGATGAATAAAATTGTAGCATATACCTATCATATAAAATACCATTATAATCTATTGTACTTTTAGGGTTAAATTCTACACTGTATTCAGCTACTGGATCAGTTAGATTGTAATTATAAATATTATCACCGGTTTCATTAAGTTTAGATCAGTCACCATTTATTTCAGTTTTATTACCATCTTTTGCTGGGTAACCCGCAATAAATACATTATTAGGCTCCTTATCAATTTTATTGTTTCCAAGTTTATTATTTATAAAGTTATCTAAATAAATAGCTGTTTTATAACTTTCAGGTTTTAAGTAATTATTAATTTTATTATCTGGGTACATCTTATTGTATTCTTTTAAAATATTTTCAGCCGACATATAATCAACTGAGATATAAGGAAGATTTGAACTAAAGTTTGCCATTTTTCGCTTTTCAACAGCTACCTTTGAAGCATCAACTTGAGCAATAGCGTCTTTAATATGTTGAACATATGCTGCTTGAAGTTGGCCTGTATTAATTAAGGTACTATATTCTTTTCTTACTTTACCACTATTACCTGCAACACTAGCTTCAGGATCATAAAATTGCACTGTTTGTGAAAAGTTTCTTGGACTTCATTTAGCAAATTCATTTAAGTCAACATATCATTCAAGCACAGCAAAATCAGCTGCTACATTACCTTTAACTTTATCTGGTGAAATAAAATTAGTCGCTATATAAAAGTTTTTAGGAATATACAAGGCGTGAGAGTCTCAATTGTTCATAAATTGGTACATGTAATATTGATTTTTGCCATCACTTCAGTTAGGATCAAACCCAATAAAACTGCTATTGGTATGGAATCCATTATCTATTTTATTTTGTTGTCTATTATCAGAATAATCATTTTTATCAATATTTGCATTAGCCACGTGTAAATTAGTGCCTAAATATAAACGATATTTATTATTCCCTAAATTAACATAATCTAATAATCAGGCTGTTCCTAGTGTGTAGGTGTATTCATTACTATTGGCATCATTTTGATTATTAAACACTATTTTAAAAGTACGTTTAAAAATAGAATCATAAATATTGTAGTTGCTAAAGGCTAAATTTCTTTGAGCTTTAATTGCTACTATAAGTTTTTCTACTGTTGCATGATTATCTTTATAAAACTTCGCAATTTCTTCTGTCCTTCTAGTTTTATTCATGTCAGCTTCAAATTTATCTCATAGTTTTTGAATATTTTCTTTAGTTTTATCGCTGTTCTGAATCTTAGAGTTTATGTCACCAAGCTTCCCAACTTTTCAATCTATCGACTCTAAAACACCTATTCCTGAAGAAATTTGTTGCAGCATAGCTTGAATTTCAGCATTTTGCTTATAGTATTGGCTAGTATTAACTCACTTATCAATTTCCGCTTGCAATTGTTTAAGAGCAGAAATTGATTTATTAACTTCTTGTTTTAAATTATTATAGTAATTTCTTATTTGTGCAGATTCATTTCTGACTTGAACCAGCTTTTCTTTTGCCTTAGTGCAAAGTTCTAATAAAATATCATAATTGTCTTTGCTATCACCAACAGCTTCCATTAGTCTTTGCAACTCTTTATAAGCAGGAAGTACATTTATATAATTTATTATGTCAAAATTATCTTTTTCAAATTCCTCAATAGCTTTTAAAGTACTGGTTTTGTTTTCATAAGCTTCTGATCTTGCTTTTTCACTTGCTTTAATCAAATTTTCTTTAATTTTAAGCAAGGTTTGAAATGAACTAAGCAAGTATTCAAAGCTTAAATTAATGTAACTTTTTCTAGTAAGCTGGTCTTTTAAATTTTGGTAGCTTTGTTTTAAATCAGGCTGTATAGAAGCGATATTCATTTGGTCACATTCCGAAATGTTTAAAGAAATGTAAGATCAAATATTAAATTTTAAATTATCACTAGCTTGACTAATTAAATTAGGTAAATTAAGTTGCTTATTATCGATAATTGGATTATAAGACACTTGGTATTTCGAAATAAGATTGAATGATTTTGCATAGCTTTCAAGTTTTCTATTGTATTGTTGAATAACTTGATTTTTGTTACGATTGATTAAAAACATTAATTCTTTTAAATATTCAATTAAATTTTTAAATTTATTCGTTGGCAATGTAATAGAATGACTTTCTAATTCGCTATTTATAATATTAAGTTTAGTAATTGAGTCTGTATATAAACTAATTGCTGACGTAAGTGCACTTGAATAACTAGCAGATAAGATAGCATCATTTTCTTTATTATTATCATTTTTAATGTCATTTACAGCTAGTTTTAATGCCTCAAACTCTAAAGCACATTCGGTTTGAAGTGGCAAGTCTGCTTCATAAATGGCTAATAAATTTTTAGCATTTGTATGCTTAGATGATTGACTGTTTGATTCCAATAACAAGGATTCAAGACTAACAATCTTTTTATTTTTGTTACTAATTTCTATTTCATGTTCTTTAAGCAACTTAATTTTTTCATTTTTAAGCTCACCAACTTGGTGATTTAGCGCTAATTTCTCCTGGCTTAAAATATCTATAATTTTCTTATTTTGGTTAATTTCATTTTGCTTTTTGGTTAAATTTTGTTCACTTTGTTCCATCTCTTTCTTTAACTGTTCAATTTGTGCATTTAAACTATTAATATTACTCTCTAACTCTGTAAGATAGGCTTTTTTGACTTCTAAACTCTTGTTTAATTTATCTATTGTATCTTGATTTGAACTCATTGAACTTTTAAGTTCTTCTAATTCAGCTTGATTAGTTTTGATCTGATTTTGGTAACTTATTTTTAAATCATTAATGCTATTAATTTTATCCAGTAATTGATCAATTTGGCTTTTTAATTCAATATTTTTAATTTTATTATTGTTTTTTAAAGTTTCTAGCTCAATATTTAATTGAGCAATATTTTCTTGGTGCTGTTTAATTTGAATATCTTTTTTAGCTAGTTGTTGGTCATATGTTTTTTTAGTTGTTTCTAATTCAGAAATTTTAGCATTTAAAGAAGTCTGAACAATTTCATTTTCATGTTCAAGTTCTTTAATTCGTTCAATTAATTTTTGGTCAGATCCAAAATTTACATAATCGCAAGCTGACGAAACAGCCGGCAATAAAGTTGCTGATGAAGCTCAAAATATTAAAAATAAATTACTCAATTTTTTCATATATAAATTTTATTCTATTATTAGCTATTTTTTTATAAATATGGAAATTATGAAAATATCACTTCATTTACCTAAAAATTCAGCAAAAAAGATTAAAGTTTGATAAACTTTAATTACTTAGTAATTAAATTTATTTAAATCATCAAAATAGGAGAATCATGTTCGAAAATATATTAAACAAACTACTTGACACATCTTTGCGTAATAATTTGGTCAAAATCAAAACCGAAAAATATTTAGCTATTGACTCAATCCAAGAAAATGCAGAGGGGTTATTTTTATTAACGAATAATGATAAAAGCATCCCATCTAAATATGGCATTATGTTGACTGATGTTTCAGATATTGAACTTAGCAAAATGGCTGATAAATTTATCAAATTTAATCGTCTTTCAATCGAAGAAACTGGTATTAACATTTTAAATTTAGCACTTGGAATTTTAAATTGAAAAGATCGTGATAATAATTTAATTAATTCACCATTATTTTGTGTTAATGCTGAATTAAGTCATGAAAAAGATAATTATTTTATCAATGCATCATTTGAAAACATTGAGCCCAACTATACTCTGGCTTTTAAATTTAAAACAGAATATAATTTTGACTTATTAGGAGTATTAGAACAATATTTAGAAACAAAAAATACTTTTGTTGAAATATTAGACAATTTAACTTGATTAGAAAACCAACTTTTAAGCTCATTAAACAGTGATCAAAAGCAAATATCTATTAAAAAGCTTGCATATTTTGGAGTATTTACATACTCTAAAATAAGCATTTATAACGATTTGATTCAAAACAAGGCCCTTCTAGATGAATCAGCTTTTTATAAGCAATTAAATGGTCAAATGCAAAACTTTAATTTTGAGCTAATTTCTGATAAAGATATTGATGAAAAAATTGACTACTTAAATTACTATCACTGCCTTGAATCTGATGGTTCTCAAGAAAAAGCTATTCAAGCTGCTATTCAAGGTCATAGTTTTGTTCTTCAAGGTCCACCTGGGACAGGAAAATCTCAAACTATTAGCAACATTATTACTGAATTAATGTCACGCGGGAAAAGAGTGCTTTTTGTTGCTGAAAAAACAGCTGCTGTTGATGTTGTTTATAATACATTATCGGAAAAGGGCTTTGGAAAGTTTATACTAAGGCTTCATAGTGATGATAATAATAAAGGATTTTGTAAAAAATTACTTGCTGATTATGAAGAAACAAAAAGCTATCCTAAATTAAATAATTCATTCAGAGACGAAATGAATCGTAACATTTCTCAATATGTCAATTTAATTAATGATTATGAAAATATATTAGTAGATAGCGATAAAAACACCACTCCTCTATTCACATTATTTAACAACTATCTTGAAATAAAAAATTATTTACCAATTTCTGAATCTTTTAGCTTTATGCGAAGTTATTCAGAAGAAGAACTTCGAGATATATATGACTTATTAAAAAATTATCAAGGTATATTATATTCATTCAATAAAATTAATTATTCAAAATGATTTTCGGTCATGCGAGCTAGTGAAGTTGACTTTAATAAAATAATTAATTGTTTAAATGTACTTAAAAATAGCTTAACTCAACTCAACTATTTACTAGGTAATAGTGATTATATCTTTATTAAAAATAATGAGTTATTTAGTGAGATTGAAAAAGTCAAAAATATTACATTTGTTTTAACTAAAACCAATTGAAATAAGAAAAATAACTTTACTTTTAATTCTGAATTAAAAACATTAAAAGAAATCTCTAAACTTTATAAACAAATTACAAAATTATTAAGTATTAATCAAGCTACTAATGCTATAAATCAAAATAATATTGCTTTTTTACAGAGCTGATTACAAGAAAATAAAAATAGCTTTTTTAGAGCATTTTCAAAACAATATAAAGCTAACAAAAATGTCTTAAGTGAACATGACTTCAAACTAAATGCTCACATTAGCTCTTATAGAAGTGCTAAAAAGTTTTATAAAGCAAGTTTAAAAGCGAAAAAAATATTTGAAAAGATTCAAAACATTTTACCTTCATTAACTTTTCAATTTGATATTAGTGATATTACTTTGGTTGATATTTTGATTCAAAACTTTGAATCTTTAGCAAACAACTTTACTGATTCAGAATTTAGTTTTGCTGTAAACTACACCAAAGAAGTTGCTCCTGTTGCACGCTTTTCATTCGAACAATTACAAGAATTGATTAACGATATCAATAGAAATTATGAGGAGTTATTCAGAAGCTTCAATGTTGAATTAGATGCCGAAAACTACTATGCAATCATGAATTTTGTTGACAGTTTACTATTAGAGCAAAATAATGGTTATGTGATAGTTACTAAAAATAATATAGAGCTGAAACTAGTTGAATTTGGCCTTGAAAACTATTTAAGTTTCTTACAATCAGGTCACTATGATAGTTTATTTGTAAACACATTTAAATGATCATATGCTAACTGAAATATTAAAAATATTTTAATTAAAAACAATTTAGCCAATGACTTTGTTAAGCTAAAAGACTTGCATGAAAGATATCAAAATGATATTGCTATATTAAATAAAAATGCCTATGCCAATGCCTTGGAAGCTTGCACCAAACAAGTACCTAATTTTCTTGGTACTGAGCGGAGCTATCTAATATTGAAGGCAGAAGCTTCAAAGTCACGTAAACTAAAATCAGTGAAAAATGTCATGTCAGAAGCTAGCGATGCTATCTTACAAATGAAACGTTGCTTAATGATGTCACCTCTTTCGGTGTCAACATACTTGAAAGATTCAAGCGCTACTTTTGATGTCCTAATTATTGATGAAGCTAGTCAAATTAAAACAGAAAATGCTTTAACTTCAATTTTTAGAGCTAACCAATACATTATTTGCGGTGATGTTGAACAATTACCACCTACCAGTTTCTTTGAAGAAAAATCCGATCTAGATGAAGTTGATGAAGAGAACTTTTATGATCTTGACGCATATGAATCAATACTTTCAGCTGGTGCGTCTTTCCTTAAATCAATTGCTTTAAAATGACACTATCGTTCAAAATATGAATCATTAATTTATTCATCTAATACCAATGTTTATGATAATACACTTATTTCTTTCCCAAGTGTTTCAAATGGAGATCGCTTTACTGGACTTAATTTTATTTATACCAATGGTACTTATGAAGAACGGGAAAATGTTTTAGATGCCGATGCTACTATTAAAAAATTAGCGCAAATTATTGACAAGTTTGGTGACAATAAAACTATTGGTGTTATTACTCTAAATATCACTATGGCGAACTATTTGGATAGGCATCTTAATAGATTTTTAAATAGTAATGAAAAATACAAGTCTTTCTTAAATCCTAAATCTAAAACAAAATTCTTTATTAAAAATATTGAAAATGTGCAAGGAGATGAAAGAGATATTATCTTGCTTGTGATTGGATTTGGCCCTAATGCTGAAGGTAAGATTTCACATAATTTCGGAGCAATTAATCAAGATGCAGGATATAAACGTTTAAATGTAGCAGCGTCACGTGCTAAAGAAGCAATGTTTATAGTTTCATCGCTTAAATATAGTGATATTGACACAAATAAAAGTCCAGCACGTGGAGTTGCTTTCTTGAAAGACTTACTTAAAAATGCTGAAGTAGGTGCTCAAAGTGTTACTTCAAACAGTGCTATGACACAAGCATTTAAAGTTCAATTAGCTGAGGAATTAACCAATTTAGGTTACATTGTACATACTAATGTTGGGGCAAGTGATTTTAAAATTGATTTAGCTATTTATGATAAAAAGAAAAACAAGTATGTGCTTGGACTTGAATGTGATGGAACAACATTTGCTTCCTCACGTGTAGCAAAAGATCGCGATTATTTACGTAGTAATGTTTTACAGAGTCGTGGTTGAGTCATTTATCGTATGTGATCAACTGATTGATTTAAGAATAAAGACTTAGAAATGGAACAATTAACTAACTTTATTCAAAAACACCTTTCTTTCCCTGAAGAAATTAAACCTAGCTTAAATGAAACTCTAGAATCAAAAAATCTTATTGAGCAAGTTGCGAAAGCAGATTTTAGAAGTTGTTTCGAACCCTTAATCAATCTAAAAGAAGTTAGAAAAAATACCCTAATTCGCGATAAAGCAATATATCTACAAGAACATATTAATGTAATTTCCCTTAAAGAACTTAAAGTTTTAATTCAAAAAGTCTATACGAATCCAAAAAATATCAATCTAGTATTAGATAACTATAGATTTAAAATTATTAATGGTTTTGCCTACAACACAGGACTAAATAATCAAGAAATTAAATTTAAGACTGCATATGATGCTGATAGACGAGAAATTGGATTTATACATTCTAAAGAGTGAGAAAACTTTTTAGCTAAGGCTAAAGAATTTAATAATGAAATCAACTATGATGAGCTAGCAAAAATTGCTCTTGAGTTACTAGGCTACAAACGTCAAAGTGCAGTTACAATACAACAAGTTATAGACATATTAAGGAGCACTAATGAAAGAGGAGGTAAATAATGCCAGAATATCCTGAAGTTACAGTTGTAACAAACACTCTAAATTCTTTAACTAGTGGTCACAAAATAATAGATGTTAAAGTTATAAAAGATAAATTAATCAAAAATGCTTCTGAAGGCCAATTTATTGATTTCTTAAAAAACAAAACTATAAAAGAAATATGTAATTACGGTAAGTTTATTCTCTTTACTTTTAATGATAATTCTCGCATGATTTCACACTTAAGAATGTCTGGAAAATATTATGTAATAGACATAAACAGTTCAAACCCAATGATGCAAGAAAATCATAACTATATTTATTTTTATTTAGATAACAATACTGTAATGATTTATAATGACGCCCGTATGTTTGGCTCATTTGAAATCATTCCATCAAGTGATACTCGCAGCATTTATGAAATTAAAAAATTGGCTAACTTGCCGCACCAAGTTGATATAGATGATTTATGAAGCAAATTGCAACGTAAAAATATTAGTATTAAATCAGTTTTACTTGATCAATCATTAGTTTTAGGAGTTGGTAACATCTATGCTGATGAAGCTTTATATCGCATTAGAATGTATCCAATGTTAAAATGCAATAAAGTTTCAAAAACCAGATTAGCCCAATTACTTCAAGCTGCTGGAGATATTATGAATGATTCAGTAGCTCTTGGTGGTTCCTCAGTCCATACATATGTATCCGTTAACTCTAAAAAAGGGAGCTATCAGGAAAAATTGCAAGTTTATGGAAAAGAAGGACAACTTTGTTCCACATGTAAACATTCTTTAATAAAAAAAGTAAAATTAGATTATAAGCAAAATGGTCGCGGAACAAGTTTTTGCCCAAACTGTCAAAAGGAAAGTAATGGATAAAAGACTACTTATTGTAGTAGACATGTTAAATGGTTTTGCTTATAAAGGAGCTCTAGCAAGCTCCAACATCGCTAAAATAGTTCCCACTATTGCTGATATTGCTCAGGATTTCGAACACAATTTATTTGTTTGCGACCATCATTCGGCTGATGATTTAGAAATGAAGCTTTTTCCACTTCATTGTTTGGCCAATGATCCTGAATCTGAAATTGTGGCTCCATTAGCTCCTTATGCACAAGAAATTGTGTATAAGAATACCACTAATGCCTTTTGGGACATACCAACAAGAACTTGGGACCTGTATGATGAATTTTATTTAGTAGGATGTTGCACAGATATTTGCATCTTGCAATTAGGATTAACTTTAAAAACATACTTAAGTAAAATTCATTCAGATAAAAATGTAATCGTATTTCAAAATGCACTTGCTACATATGATAGCAAAGAGCACAATGCTGAGCAATATACTGAAATAGGCTTAAAAGCCCTAAAAAATGCAGGAGTAATTATTAAAACATGAGAACAGTAGATTTACACGGTTTAACTTCTGAACAAGCAATGGTTGAAGTTGTTAAACATCTATATGACCTAAAAAGAAATAAAGTTGACTCAGTACTATTTATTACTGGAAATGGTACTGGAACACTTAAGGCTGCTCTAGAAACTTTTTTAGTGAAAAATAAGATTAAATACAATCTTCAAAATGATGGAGCTGCTTACTATCTAGACTCTAGAGATTGCTTTTCTAGTTCAAATTCAAGTTTATATGACGAAGAAGAGTTTGAAGATGAACTGCTGGATGAAGATGATTTAGAAGATATCTTTACAGGTTACAAATTTTAATTTTAATTAACACCCTCGTGGTGTTTTTTTATATATAAATGTGGAACAATTTTCCAATTTCCACATTTACGATGGTTTTTTTATTATAAATATTTAAATTTAATAAAATAATAATAGAAAAAGAATAACACTGATTACTCAACAAATTAAATGTTAGCTTTAAAAACTTTCAGCTATGATGCAAATTTTAGACCATGAATATTCTAATTCTTGATATGGATCTCAAAAAGCTGTTGGATATCCAAACTTAGATTATCTAAAATCAGTTTTAAAAGAATATTATTCTAAATACATAAATGAAGTAGCTGAAATTAAGTATTTTGTTAGAGTTAATCAATAAGGAAAAGATATGAAAAAAATTTGAAAATATTTAATATTAGGAGCAACTACAATTACTCCAATTTGCGCAACGGTGTCATGTTATACACACGATGAAAATCAGTCTCAAAATAATCATCAAAATTATAAAGGTGAAGTTAATAATAATTTAGCCAAAATTAAAGGAATTGATGAATTAATTTGAGATAAGCCAAATAAAGATTTTGATTTAAAAGGATTAAATGCTGCTGCATTAAAACTTTTAAAAAGTAATTCTGCTGACTCAGTTAATGCAAAACAATATATTAAAGACTTAAAAGACATAATCAAAGTTATTAATCGTCATCCGAAAACTTATGTTAAAATCTTCATCGATGAAGAAGATGAAGACATTATTAAGGATTCATGAGTTGCGATAAGTTTGGTTAATAGTTATATTAAATATTTAAATAGTGAAAAATACGATCTTGGATATCTTCGCGATGTTAGAATTCATAACGATGATAATTCTCGCCCAATTTATGGTCCAACATGATCTGAACTAAAACTAGGTTCAATAAATCTTTATAGTGAAATTGGCCAAGCATTATATTTTGATTCATTATTTAAACCTGTTAGTCAAGAAAAAAATATTAATTTAGTTCAAGATGTTATTAATAAAAAAGACAAAATAAATTGAGAAGAATATGGAAAGCAACATAAGAAATTAAATGCAAATAACCGCAAATATGCTATGGACATACTTAGTGGTGTAGATTTATCTGCTCTTTCAAAACACAGCAAACTATTCCCCGCTAAACTTATGCCTTTGTGAAATGTAGAAGATTTAGCAATGCGTGATAATATTGGTGGATATAATGAAACCAATATGCCAAAAGGATTTAATAACATTTGAGATACAAAAATAGAATATATGGCAAAAAAACTAGATCCAGAATTCAATGCTCCTTTATCTTATATAACAAAAGAAGGCAAAATTATTGATGCAATTACAGACTACAAAATTCAAGAAGTTAAATTTACAAGAGGTGATAATCTTCTTGAACTATTAAAACTAAAAGACATTCCAACTTCAATTATTCAAGGATTAGAAAATCTAAAGAATTCTATTCTTGTTGCTGATAATATCGATTATTTATATGGTCATATTAAATACAATAATTTTGATTCAGATATTACTAAAATAAATAATGCAAACTTCAACCAAAAAGTAAAATTCTATAAGATTACAATCCCTGTTCATGTAACTCGTGGTTCACTAGTTCCTAGAGCATATAGACTTTATCGAAAAGATAATAAAGTATTTATAGATTATCAGCCAAGTAAACGCGCAATCAGTAATGAAACAGAATGATATGAAAGTTTTGAAAGCTATTCAAATTATTTTAAAGATACTTATGAAAAGCAATTCGATAGATTTGCGGGTGATAGATTTATATACCCTTCTAAATATGCTGAAAAAGTATATCAAGACATGAAGTCTGATAAACTAACTAAAGAAGTTGAATATCAAGCTTCTGATAAAGTTTTGAATACATTTGAATTTATTATTCCATTCTTAGCAAGCGAGCCTGAGCCAGAAGTTATTTTTAATGCGATGGATTCTCAAACATATTTCCAATTGAGATATGATTTCGCACATAAAATGGAAGAAGATTGAAGCGAAAGAATGATTCCTGAACCATATAAATTTGATTTCCCATTATTAAATGCTTATGGAGATATAGATTCACAAACATCAAACTTTGCTATTCTTCACAATACTACAATTCCCGAAATTGCTGCCTTATTAAAAGAAAAAGGATTATAGCTTTTATCCTATGCTAGTGCATAGGATTTTTTCTTTAAGAAAGAAATCAAAGTTGATAAGAAAAAATCCATCCGGGAGGATGAATTATTTCTTATCCATATTTTCTATTTCTTGTTTAGCAAGATCTAGCTCTTGAATAAGTTCTTTTTTATCATTATAAGTGGCGTTTAACATATTTTCTTTATTATCTGAGTTTAAATTATTGCTTTCTAAAAAAGTTTTTTGTTTTCCTAACATTTGTCTTAACTTATCCATCAATTTTTCATTTAATGTAAATGTAGCAACTAAATAAGCTGCTGCACATAGTAAAAACACTAAAACTGTATCAAATGGGAAAACTAATCATTTAGTTTCAAAAACTTCTTTGTTATCTGGGCTTTTAACACTGTGAGATTGTGGGATTCAAAATAATGTTAAAACAATTCCAATAATAAAAACATAGTTTGAAAAACGATAAATTGATAGTTTCTTATTTCAAGCTAAAATAAATCCATATATCACCACACTAAAACCATAAGCCACTGACATAACTATTCTTGCCCATAGAGGTAAATAATAGTTTGAATTGGGTATAAAAACATTTCAAGGTATGATAATCCCACTGGTCAAAATTAACAATAAACTAAAAGATATTAAATAAATATAAAATAATGTTCTATATCAATTTCTTTTCTTAGTTTTGTTAGTGGTAGTTTTTTGCTTATCCACGAGAATCTCTCAATCTCATCATTTGTAGAATGAAATCAGCTAATGGTAATGTCACAGTTTCTTCTTTTCCGTATTCTCTGTATGAAATAGTTTCGCTTAATCTTTCTTTTTCACCTAAAATAATTTGAAATTTAGATTTAGACATTTGAGCTTCACGAACCTTTTTACCTAATCTTTCATCTCTATCATCAATTTTTGATCTAAAGTCTGCATTAAATAAAATTTTATTAACTTCTTGAGCATATTTAATGTCTTCTGAGTTATTTGTTGCAGGAATAACTGTAAATTGTTTTGGAGCAAGTCAGAATGGTAAAACACCTTTAGTTTGTTCAAGTAAAATAGCAACAAAACGTTCGTATGTTCCGATTAACCCACGGTGAATCATAACTGGACGTTCTTCCTGATTATTTTGGTTAGTAAATGTAATTTGGAAACGTTCTGGTAATAAGAAATCAAGCTGTAAAGTAGAAACAGTAATTTCGTGGCCTAAAGCTGTAAAGATTTGAATATCCATCTTTGGACCATAGAAGGCAGCTTCTCCAATTTTTTCTTCATATTTAACACCTAATTCGTTAAGCACTTCACGAAGTTGATTTTCTGCTTCATTTCACATGTGGTCATCTTCATAGTATTTTTCTTTGTTTTCTGGATCTCTTAATGAAAGTGAAACATATGAAATTTGTATTTTGAAAATTTCAAGAGTTTCTTTAATTAATTGGTACATTGATTTGAACTCTTCAGCAATTTGATCTTTTCTAACAAATAAGTGCCCTTCTGTAAGAAGCATTCCTCTTACGCGTTCAAGTCCTGTAAGTGCACCTGATTTTTCATATCTGTATAATTGTGATTGTTCTGAATATCTAATTGGTAAATCACGGTATGAACGTTTTTCTGTGTTGTAGCATAAAATATGGTGAGGGCAAGTCATTGGACGTGGAATTAAACGTTCATTTTCAACTACAATAGGTCTAAACATATCATCTTTGTAGTGAGCTAAGTGTCCCGAAATTTCATAAAGTTCTTCTTCACCAAAGTGAGGAGTTAATACTTCAGTAAATCCATATTTTCTGTCCATTTTAAGCACAAGGTTTCTAATTTCGTTGTGAATATACATTCCATCTTCAAGTCAGAATGGTAATCCTTGACCACCTAATTTGTTAAAAGTAAAGAGTTTAAGTTCTTTTCCAATTTTTCTATGGTCTCTTTCTTTTCTGTCTTTCAAGATTTCTAAATAAGCATCTAATTCTGCTTGGCTTTCTCATGATGTACCATAGATTCTTGTTAGTTGGATATTGTCACTATTTCCTCTTCAATATGCACCAGCTAGTGATAAAAGTTTAAAGTATTTAATTTTCTTAGTATCTTCTACATGACCACCTGCACATAAGTCAACAAAAACAGTTTCGTTGTTAAGCGGATCAACTAGAGCATAGAATGTAACATTCTTCCCAGCTGCTACTAGTTCATCATATAATTCTTGTTTATAAGGTTTATTAGTAAAATCATATTCATCAATTGAAACTTGTTTCATAACTAAATTGCGTGAAGCTAGTTTTTTCATGTATTTTTCAATTTTAGATAATTCTGTTTCACTTAATGGTGTTTCGAATTCAAAGTCATAGTAAAACCCTTCATCAGTGGCAGGACCAAAACCTAATTTAACATTTGGATAAAGTTTTTCAACTGCTGCACCTAGTAAGTGGCTTGTTGTGTGATTTAAAAATTTATTTGCTTTCATTGTTCTCCTTAAATTAGTGAAATTATAATACTTTTTTTAGTATATATCGTGCTAAAGTAATATAAATTCTAAATATATACGTCTATAATTTAGTATTATAAGTAAAATTCATATAAAAATAAAAAAAATTAAATTTATATTGATAAAATTAATATGTTATAACTTGATTATTTTTATAACATTTTAAAATACAAAATTAACCAAGGAGAAAAATGAAGAAACAAAAGTGATTTTTTTCACTTCCATTAGTTGCTGGTGCATTTGCAGCTCCATTAGCTGTTGTTGCATGTAACGATACTAAAGAAAAAGATGAAGAAATTAATAAACTTAAAGTTGAAAAAGAACAATTAGCTAATGAAAAAGCTGCTAAAGAAGCTGAATTAACTCAAGCAAACAGTGATAAAGCAGCACTTTTAGCTGAAAAAGAACAATTAGCTAATGATAAAACTGCTAAAGAAGCTGAATTAACTAAGGCTATCAAAGAAAAAGAAGAGTTAGCTAAACTAAAAGAAGCTGAGCTTCAAAAACTTAATGCTAAAATTGCAGAACTAGAAAAGATTAATCAATATCAAAAAGAAGAAAATCTAAAACTTCAAAGTGAAAAAGAACTTAAACTTGCAAAAGGTGTTACTGAAGAAAAAATTAATGCAGTTGAAAAAGTTGAAGGAATTGAAGCAATAGTTGAACAAATCAATAAAACTGAAGGTGAAACAATTGATGCTAAAATTCAAAAATTCATTGAAACAAATTACTCAGAAAAAGATAAAGCTGATGAATTATCTATGTCAATTTTACTTGAATCACAACAATACAGAGAAAATGAAAAAGTAAAAGAAGCTAAAATTGATTTTTCAAGACTTGACACCGAAAACTTAAATGATATTCTTAAATTTGCTGTAGATTTAGTAAATGCAGCAAAATAATAATATAAAGCTTATTAAAATATTTTATGTGCCAATTAATGTTTATAATTGGCATTTTTTATATAAAAAAGTGCCAAGGCACTTGTAATTAACGTGTTGATCATTTAAATGATTTTGCTGAAAGCCCAAATAATACAACACTTCATAAGTAAGGTAAAATTAAATTTATAATGTTTTCTGCTTTTGAGCCAATTTGAATTAAATCATCTTGAGAAATTGCTTTATTGCCTATCAAAATAAATGACTGTAAATTAGTATCGAAATCCGGACGCACCTTGATTCAATTAATTATTTGGCTAGTAGTATCATTTAAATTATTAGCATTTAAATTTTGAATTAATGCATTGAAAGCATCTTGACGTTCAACTGGAGCGTTTGCTCCTAGGGCTAAATTTTGAATAAATAAGATGCTATTATTATTCATTCCTTTTCCATTTGCCAGAATATCTTTTAAACTTGTATTTACTGTTTCCATAAGAGCTGATTGAAATGGCACTACTAATGGTTGTACTGTTTTTAATGAGTTAATAGAATAATAAGTTTTATTAATATCAAAAATATTGTATTTTTCAAATGCTACATTATGAAATTCGTTTGTAGCAATATTATGCATATGATGTAACAATTGATCAATTTCTGGTTTGATTTCATTACCTTGCAATAATGGGAAACGTTTTAAAGCTTGTGTATATTTAGCAACTGATTCTAAATAAGAAATATAATCATTTAAAGCATAAATTGCTGGTGCATCTTTACTTGCAAAATTTATTTCATTATCACCCACTTTTATAATGGATGTAAGGTATGCGCTTCCTTCAAAAGCCATTTTATTTTGGGTAATAGAAGATTTGAAAGGAGATATATATGAAAATCATCACATTCCTTTTACTTCAGAAACTGCAACCATAGGAAATACTTGTCCTGTTAAAAACATGGAAATAATTAATAATGTTGAGCCTAATGCTTGAATCATTAAAATTGATTTAGAAACAGAAACTATAAATAAACCGACAGCTAAAGATACTAAAGTTAAGGTTAATAATGAATAAATTAATCCACCTATTTCTATCTGTTCAAAAATTTGTTTTAATGAAGATAAAGTTACATGGTAATTTACCCCTCCAATAACTTTACTATATACTATTTTACCTTGTGTGAAATAATCAGGTCCAAAAATAATAAATGTAAAAAATAATGTTCATAGTCCAGATAAAAACATAATTATAAAATAGTAACTAGCAACATACAGTAAGAAAACTAAAGGTTTAATTTTTGTAGCACCAATTCTTTTGAGTAATGTAGACTTTTTGAACTCAAAAATTGCCGTAGGCAACGAAACACATGCAATAGCTACCGGTCCGATTGTTAATGATGAAGACGCAATCATTGGATAGTTAAATATCAATCCACACACAACAATAAAGATAATTGGATAACCAAATGCAAAAAATGGCCCCACAAAAGCTTTTCAAAAATGAATGTTAATTAATGCGAATATACCATTAAAGGTTTTTTCAGATTGTGACTTAATTCTTTTTGTTTTCATACTTATCCTATATATTTGTCTAAACATTTAGCCACTGAGCCAAATTGCTCAATGGTTTCTTCTGTTAAAGCATCATAAATTATTTTCCCTTTATGCATAATAACAATTCGATCTGCAATAATCTCAACCTCATTTACATCATGAGAAATCAATAAAATGGAAGACTCATTTGCTATTGCAAATTTCTTAATGAAATGAATTAGTCTGGATTTAATTTTAATGTCTAGACCTGTACTTAATTCATCTAAAATGATTAATTTAGGACAGTGGATAATTGCTAATAATGCATTTAATCTTTGCTGTTGTCCCCCTGATAGTGCTGAAGCTTTGTTATAAATAAATTCATCAATACCAAAAATTTTAATCAAATTATCAATATCACTGTCGGCTAAAGCTGAACCATAAATTTTCTTCATTGAAGAAATAACATCTTTAACATTTAAACCTTGCGGATATGAAGAATCCTGAAATTGAATCCCGATTAGTGCATTGCTAATTTTGCTATTTTCTTGCATATTATAAATGATTTGACCACTTGTTGGGTTTGATATACCAACAATCATTTCAACAGTAGTTGTTTTTCCGGCTCCATTTGAGCCAAGTAAAGCAACATTTTGCCCTTGATATAAAGTTAAATTCATATCTTTTACAGCATAAAATTTCTTATTATGTCGTAACGAAAATTCTTTGCTGACATTTTCAATAGTAATTAATTTCGGTAAATCAAACTTCCTTGTTTCAATTGCCTGATATAATTCGACTTTTTGCGATTGCTTTTCTAAATCAGCTAAAAAAGCCTTTGAAATTTCTTGTACTTGAGCGATGTTATTATTCATATTCTATTCCTTAATAATTAAATTATAAAATTATTTTTATAATAAGGCAAAATATTGTAAAATATGGAAATTTTTTGTTCCACATTATATTTAGTTATTAAATAATAACCTAATAAAAAGCTGCCAGTGTTTACTAGCAGCAATTAATAGCAATTATCTTTCGTCTGTTCATTCAAATTGGAATCCATAAATACTTACAGTATCTCCAATTTCGATTCCCATACGCACTAATTCATCTCATACACCCATTTTTTTCAAAATGTTGTTAAATCTTACTAAATTATCAAATGTATTGATTGGAATACGATTGTAAAGCTCTTCAACTTTTTTGCCTTCTATTTCAAAGTATCCTTTGTACGGGTTCTTAATTACATAGTCAGGTTCGTATTCAATAACTGTTTCTTCTTCTTGATTTTCCTCAATAGTTTCATAATTATGTTTGGTGATCATGTCTCATAATTTAGCCTTAACTTCATCTAAATTTTCACGGAAAATAGCTGAAATAGTTACAACTTCAATTTCAGGATATTTTGCTTTAAATGCCTTGAAATGAGCATCGAAAGCATCTAAGTCAGATTTATTAGCAATTACTAACTGAGGTTTATTTTCGAGTTTTAAATTATATGATTTAAGCTCATTATTAATTATTTCGAAATCTTCAATCGGGTCCTTTTCTTCAGAACCAAAATCAATAATATGAGCAATTACTCTACAACGTTCTATATGTTTTAAAAATTGAATTCCAAGCCCTTTTCCTAAAGCTGCACCTTTAATTAAACCAGGCAAATCAGCTACAGTAAAGGAATCATCATGAAATTGAACCATTCCAAGTTGCGGTACTAAAGTTGTAAATTCATAATCAGCCACTTTAGCTTTCGCGTTAGAAATAGCATTTAAGAATGTTGACTTACCAGCTGATGGTTTACCAACTACTCCAACATCACTAAGTATTTTTAGTACAATATGCGCTTCGAATTTTTCTCCAGGCATTCCGTTTTCACTAATTCTTGGTGCTGTATTTTTGGCTGTTTTAAACTTGGTGTTTCCTCTTCCACCTTTTCCACCTTTAGCAATTAAGTATGGAACATTTGCTTCAATAACATCGGCAATAAGTTTTTTTTCATTGTATACTAAAGTTCCAACAGGTACCTTAATAAAAGTATCTTCAGCGTTAGCGCCATATAAGTTTTTTGGTCCACCTTTAACACCATCTTTAGCAACAATATGTTTATTTTTATAAAAGGCTAATAGTGTATTTTTTCCACTATCCCCAATGAAATAGACGTTTCCACCACGTCCACCATCTCCTCCATCGGGACCTCCTTTATCAACGTGGGCTTCTCTACGGAATGAAACCATCCCATCACCACCACGTCCGGCTTGAATGTTTACATAAACTTCATCAATAAATTTAGCCATATTTTCCCTCCTTTGGGTTATTTATTTTATATTTTATTCTTGCTTGCTTATATTATATATACTTTTGGCAAGATTATAAAAACAGCAATAAAATCTGCTGTTTTTATTCATTAATTTTATTAGATATAGTCGTTTATTCCAATAAAAGTTTGTTCATCTGGATGGTTGATATCTCAGTATCCTGTTTGAATTCTTCTAGCTCTAACTTTTTGGCGATGTAATTCAAGTTTAGATCAAATTCATGAACAAATGTAAATTGATGAATATACCCCAATACTAATTCCAAATAACATAACGATGTTAAATGAGAAATCAGTAGCATTGTTGAAGCATAGTAAAACAAGAATAGCTAAAATAGTTGTTCCTGAAGTATATAAACTTCTCTTTAAGGTTTCAGCAATTGAACTATTAACAATTTTAGTAATGTCTTCTTTTCCTAAAATTTGATTAATATATTGTGTTTTAATTGTTTCTCTAATCTTATCAAATGTAACTACAGTATCATTGATACTTAATCCTAAAATTGAAAGCATAGCAGCTACAATAATAGTTGAAACTTGTAATCTAGTAATTACAATGAAAGCCATAACCATTAAAAAGTCATGTAATAGACCAATAATAGCTGCAATTGAATAAGTTCAACTCATTCTAAATAATAAGTAAAGTACAATTCCAACAAAAGCAATAGCAGTTGCAATTACCGCATTGAGCACTAATTTTTGTGCCTCTGTTGATGAAATAGAATAATCTATTATCTTAAGTGCAGAGTCTTGCGCAAGAATTAATTCTTTAATCTTTTGCAATTGATCAAGTGAAAATTCTTGAGCAGTCTTAATTGAAATCGCTCAGTTATCACTTGCTGAACTTACTTTATTTAGTGAAATAATTGAGTCAACATTTTGAATATCTAGAGTTTGACTATTGTTTAATAAAGCTTGTTGAATAGCTTGAGCTTGAGCTTGAGTTAATTGTCCACCCACATCAGAAGTGATTGTAATATTAGTTCCACCAGAAAATTCTAATGAACGGTTGAATCCAGCTCAAATATCTTTATGAACACCAGATATAGATGCAAATACTATGATTCCAATTAACATAAAGATTAATGATCCAAGAGCGAATCATTTTGATTGTTTAAGGTAGTTGTTATTTTCAACAGCAATACCCATTTTAGTTTTATTATTAATATATCTTTTTCTAATACCTAGTAAGTAAAGCTTATTATCTAGTAAACCAGAGTTAACCAGCATAGTAGCTAAAAATCTAGAAAATAATAGCATAACTAGTAAAGTAAATAAAATTGAAAGAACTAATGTAACTGAGAATCCTCTTACTTCTTTTGTTCCAAAGTAAAAGAGAATAAATCCGACAATAATAGTTGTCACATTGGCATCTAGAATTGAAGAAAGCGATAATTTATTAGCATTCCTAAATGATTTTTTTAGGGAATCGCCACTATATACTTGACGTTTTAGTCTTTCATAAGTAATAACATTAGCATCAACACTAATTCCAATTCCAATAATTAAAGCAGCAATTGTTGCGGGTGAGTATTCACCACGAAGTACTGTAAATAGTAGTAATGTTAGAAATATATATAATGCAATAGAAATTGTGCTTAATGCACCAAGCAATCCATAGTTAACCATCATGAAGATTGAAATTAAACTAAAGATTACAAGCCCTGCATACATTGCATAATTAAATGCATTTGAATTCAAGTTTGGATTTAAATAAATGTTTGAAAGCACATTAAGTTCATAGTCACTAAGACCGAAATTAATTTTTCCAGCTAATTCCCCAGCCTCTTGTGGTGTAAAGTTACCTGTAATTTGCACATCGGCTGTATTTAATGGTCCATTAACACTAGCATCAGAAATTAAGTATTCCTTAGCATTAAATTCATGTTCTTTTAAAATATTTGGAACTCTTTGAGGCTGACCATTAATTCCAGTAATCACGCTATATGGTTGATTATTTACGTGAATAAAGTTTCATAAATTGTGACCTGATGCCTCTCAATCACTTGGATATTTTTCTTGAGCTAACTTAAGTAGCTTTTCAATATTTAATCACATTAACATTCTGTGATCTTGTAACTGAGAAACATATTCAGTTGCCTTGGTCCATTGGAAAATGGCATCTTTATCAGCTAGTCTTAAGTTAACTGAAGTTTTTCCATTTTGGGTGTTTGAAGAAACAGCTGCTGAATTTTGTTTAAATGGTGGAATTCAATTCATTGGGCTTCCACTATTTGAGTTAAGAGAGTTGATTGGGTTTCCTACTTTAAAAATGCCATCATAGAAAAGTGGTTGTAAGTCAGCATTAGTTATGGTTAAAATAGGCTTATCAACAATTTCTTTTTCAAATTCAATACGCTGTGAATCAGTTATAGCTCCACTCTTAGTGATTCTAATTTTTCCTTCACCTTCTGAAGATACTGTTATACCATTAAGTCCAGTACCACCAGTTAAACGTTCAAATAAAGATCTATTAACTTGTTCAGTTAATTGTTTATCGGCATTCTGCCCATCTTTTTTAACTTGAACAAGTACTTCAATTCCTCCACCATACTCAATTGATTTATTAACATTTTTATTTATGTAGAATACACTACCAAAAACAATCGCTAATATTGCTGAGACTATAGTGATGAAACTGATTATTAATCTCTTAAAATTATTTAATTTTAAAAATTTGTTTCATCTCTTTTTCATAACTAGTATATATTTTAGCAAAAAAACTCTATATTCATAATGAATATAGCTTATGCAGTCAATATTTTGACTTTTTTATCAATTTGTTGTGTTATTAGGTTTAAAAATTTTTTTATTGCTTATTATTTTACATGGTAGAAAATAATTACTTTTCTATCCTGCTTATAACACTTATATGACTATATATTAGAGCTAAAAGAAAATAAAAATATCAAATTAATCACAAGCGCTAAATTATATTAAAGCTAGAATTTGCTACAATTTAATTATGAAAAGGACAAATATGATAAAAACAGTTGCACTTATTTCATTATCTAGTGGAGTATTAGGAGAGCCATTTGTAAAACATGAATTAGATTTAGGACTTAAACGTTTGCAAGAAATGGGATTAAAAGTTAAAATAATGCCTAATGCTTTAAAAGGAATGAAATATTTAAATGATAACCCAGAAGCACGAGCACAGGACTTAATACATGCATTTAATGATCCTGAAATCGATTTAATTTTATGCGCCATCGGAGGATTTGATACTTATCGTCTTACACCATATTTAATGGAAAATGATATATTAGCTAAAAATCTAAAACCTAAAGCTTTTTTAGGATTTTCAGATACAACAGTTAACCACTTTTTACTTTATAAGCTAGGTTTAAAAACCTTTTATGGGCAAGCCTTTCTTACTGATATTTGTGAGTTAGATACAGAAATGCTACCTTACTCAAAGCATTATTTTGACCAGTTGATTTCAACCAATACAATTGATCAAATTACTCCGGCAAAGAATTGATATAAAGAAAGAACTGATTTTGGTCCTGATGCCCTAAATACTAGTCGCCAACCTTTGAGCAATGCTAAGGGATTTGAATTATTGCAAGGGAAAGCACAATTCGAAGGAGAGATTCTAGGTGGGTGCATTGAATCAATTTATAGTAACTTTTTAGATACAGATTCACCTGCATATGAGATAACTTCAAAATATAAAATTTTTCCATCATTAAAGGATTGAGAAAACAAAATTTTGCTCTTAGAAACAGCAGAAACAAAATCAACTCCTGAGCATTATTTAAATATGTTAAAGGCATTAAAATCTTATGGCGTTTTTGATAAAATTAATGGTCTTATTGTTGGCAAGCCTCAAGATGAAGTCTACTATGATGAATACAAGAACATTATAAAAATGGTTGTTCCAAGCCATGTACCTGTTTTATATAATATTAATATAGGACACGCTGCTCCTAGATGCATTATTCCATTTGGAATTAAAGCTAAAATTGATGCCAATAAGCAAATTATAGAGTTTGAAAAATAGAGAAAAAACCTAAATGCCTAATATGTAGGAACTAAAAAAATTATTTTTTAATAAAAAAAATACATTTTATTGTATTATATATACATAAATTAAATTGTTAAAGAAAGGAGTTGCTGGTTCAGCAACTCTTTATCATTTACATAGGAGGAAAAATGTTTAATGAAAACAAATTAAAAGAACAATTTCCTAAAATTTTATACGCAAGTATAACAAGCGATCCAGTGTTCGGAAAAACACTGTCTATCACAGTTGATTCTACAAATCTAGATGCAGTTGAAAAAATCTCAAGAGAAATTTCAACATACTTAGAATCACAAAGCTGGTTCACAGATGATTTTTCTTTAGAAGTTCTTTCTAAAGGAACAGATTTATCTGTAACATTTGATAACATTCATGAATTTATTGATAAATATTTAGATATTAAATTAATTAAAGCTTTTGAAGGTTTAACTGAACTAATTGCTAAATTATTATCAATAGCAGATGATTATATTTTAGTTGAATGAAATCAAAAAGGCAGAATCAGAAAAGTTAAGATTGAAAAAGCTAATATATCTGAAATTAGCGAATATATAAAATTTTAAGAGGACATTATGGCTACTAAAAAAACAACCCCAGAAGTTAACAATTCTGAAGAATTTCAATTATTTAGATTGATTGATGAAGTTGCTACACACAATGATTTCTTATTTGATGATATCATGGAAATCTTTCGTCAAGCTACTGAAAGAGCTTTTATCAAAAACATTGACAAAGGTGCAGAAATTGTACTTGAAGCAGATTATGAAAATAAATTAGTTAGAATGTATAACGTAAATGGTGAGGTAGTTGAAGATGACTTTGAATTCAATGAAGAAACACCTGAAGAAAAACTAATTTGCATTACTTTATCACAAGCTCAAGTATTTAATCCTGAAGTCCAAGTTGGTGATATGGTTAGAATTCCATTTACTTTTGCAGACTTGCCAAACAGAATTAATGTTGCAATCTTAAATGATTACAAGCAAGAATTCAAAATAATGGAAAAAGCAAAAATTATTGCTAAATACTCTCAATTGCTAGGCAAAAAAGTTGATGCTAAAGTTCTAACAAGAAATAAAAATGGTTCATATAATGTTTCATTTGAAGATCAAGTTACAGCTTTTTTACCTTCAAACAAAGTTAATGAAAAACTTAACTTGCAACCAGGTAAATTTATTCCTGTATACATTGATGCAATCAATGAAGATTCAAAATTAAGTATTGTTCAAGTATCTACTACTTCAAATACTGAATTATTTGATTTATTATTTAACGAAATTCCCGAAATTCAAAATGGCGACTTGCAAATTGTTGCAATTGAAAGATCAGCTGGATTAAGAGCAAAAGTTGCACTAAGAAAAAACCCGGATCGAAAACTTGATTTCGATACCATTGGTACTGTATTAGGGGAATATTCTGTAAGAATTAATGCAATTTCTGATCTACTTGGTGGAGAAAAAATTGACTTAATTAATTATTCTGATGATATTTTAGAATACATCAAAAATGCTTTAGCACCTGCCAAGGTATTAGATGTTATTGCAAGAAATGAAGACAATACAGTTAAATATTATGCAATCTCACGTGATGCTGAAATCAACATCGCTATAGGTAAAAAAGGTATCAACATTGATCTTGCATCAAAATTAACTAAATGCAAAATTACTGTTATTAAAGCTAGTGAAGCAGTTGAAAGAGGATTTGAATTTAAGAAAGCTGAACAATTTGATACACATTATTTCAAAACAACTGAAAGAAATAAAAATTCTAAAGCAGCAAAAATGCTTAATAACATCGATTCATTTATTGATACAGATGCATTATTCAGTGATTTTAATCATGGATTAGATGAATTTGGAAATGAATTAACACCTGAATCTACTCCAACAACTAAAGCTGTTAAGAAAGTAGCAGCTAAAAGACATGCAATCAACATGAAGGATCTTGATACTTTATTTGATGAAGAAGCAATTAAAATCGAGGATGAATTTGATAACATTGATAGTTATGATTTCATCAGTGAAATTGAAAAATATGATGTTGAATACAGCGATGACAATTCAGATGATTTAGAAGATGAAAAATTAGAAATTACCGAAGAAGAAAATGTTAAAGCAAGCAAAGTACTAAATGAATTTAAAAATTCTAAGGTACAACTTAAAGATTTCAAAGTTGATGATGATCTAGCATCTTATGGATTAGCTGATTCATTAGATGTTTCAGAACTAGTTGATGATGACTGAGAATAAAAATTACACTCGCAAATGTATTGCGACTAATAATATCACGCCAATTAATAAATTAGTAAGATTCAGCTTTGATAAAAGAACTAATCTAGTTGAATTGGATTTAGATCATACCAAACTAAAAAGAGGGGCTTATTTCATCCCTACTCAAGAAAATTGAAATTACATAAAGAAAACCAGAGCTCTTAACCGTGTATTTCGGACAAATGTAAGCCCAGAAACATACACAGAAATAGAGGAACAATTAAAGGAGGTGCTTTATGACAAAGAAAAATAATAGAATTTCAAACATAAATGAAATTAAAGAACAGTTATCAACCACAAAAACAGAATTAAAAGATGGTGTATTTATTTTTACAGAAAAAATGACTATTGCTGATTTCGCTGAAAAAATTAATGTTTCAGCTAATGAAATTATCAAAAAGATGTTTATGCAAGGAAAAATGTGCAACGTTAATACAATTCTGGATGAGGAACAAATTGCTGAAATTTGTTTAGACTATGGATATGACTTCCAAAAAGAAACAAATATTGATGGTTCTAACTTCCTTGATGAAGTTAATTTTACCGATGATGAACAAGATTTAGTTCGCAGATCACCTATCATTACAGTTATGGGACACGTTGACCACGGTAAAACTACTTTAATTGATAAGATCAGACACTCAAATGTTGTTGCTACCGAAAGCAGTGGGATTACACAACACACAGGTGCTTATCAAATTGATTATAAAGGGAATAAAATCACATTCCTTGACACACCAGGGCATGAAGCTTTTACCCAAATGCGTGCACGTGGTGCAAAAGTAACTGATATTGTTATTTTAGTAGTTGCAGCAGATGATGGTGTAATGCCTCAAACTAAAGAAGCTATTGAGCATTCTAAAGCAGCCGGTGTACCAATCATTGTTTTTGTTAACAAAATGGACAAACCTAATAAAGACGTTGACAGAATTAAAGGTGAGCTTGCTGAAAATGATGTTTTAATCGAAGAATATGGTGGAGACACTCAAATTGTTTATGGTTCAGCTATGAAAGGCGAAGGACTTAATGAGTTATTTGATGCCATTATGTTACTTGCAGATATTTTAGACCTAAAAGCTAACCCAAATAGATATCCAATTGGTACAGTAATTGAGTCTAGAATTGATAAAGGAATTGGTTCAGTTTCAACAATAATTGTTGAAAATGGTACTTTATATAAAGGCGACTTCTTAGTTGCTGGTTCACGTTATGGAAGGGTTAGAATGATTTTTGATTCTAATGGAGCAGCAATTGAAAAAGTTACTCCTGGTGCTCCAGGTATTATCTCTGGTCTTAACTATGTTCCAGATGCTGGTGATCGTTTTATTGGATTTAATGATGAAAAATTTGCCAAAAAGTTAGCTCAAGAAAAAGCCAATGCAGACAAAATGGATCTACTTTATTCACAAAGCAATGTAGAAGAAAATATTAATGGTAAAAAAGTTATTAATGTAATTGTTAAATCTGATGTTTATGGTACATCACAAGCTATAAAAGATCAAATTAACTTGCTTGAAAATGATGAAGCTATTATCAAAGTAATTTCAGCTGCAGCAGGTAATGTAAATGAAACTGATTTATTGCTAGCAAAAGCATCAAATGCTACAATTTTCTGCTTTAATTTAAAAGTTTCACCTAATATTAAACAAAATGCTGCCAGTGCAGGTGTTTCATTAATTGTGCACAATGTTATTTACAAAATTATTGAAGACTGTCAAACTATGTTAGATGGTGAAAAAGCTCCAGTTTATGAAGAACGTAAAATCGGTGAAGCTCACATTATAAAAGTATTCTTTTATTCAAAAGTTGGTAAAATTGCTGGATGTATGTGTGACTCAGGTTCTGTAAAAGCAAACTGCAAAGTTAAAGTTACTAGATCTGGAAAAACAATTTACGAAGGTGCTATTGATTCACTAAAACGTGATAAAAATGACACCAAAGAAGTTGTTAAAGGTAAAGATTTTGGTACACATATCAAAGGATTTAATGACATTGCAGAAGATGACATTTTAGAATTTTACGAAGATGTAAGGGTAAACTAAAATATGGATTTACAAAAATTTATTAATCATGTTCCAGATTTTCCGAAAAAAGGAATTATTTTTAAAGATATTGCGCCATTACTTAATAATCCAGATGCATTTAACTATGTAATTGATGAAATGAGTAAATATGTAGCTAATGCAGATATTATTGTAGCACCAGATGCAAGAGGGTTTATTTTTGGTACTCCTGTGGCATACAAAGCTAAAAAGCCATTTGTTATGGTAAGAAAAAAAGGTAAATTACCTGGTAAAGTAGTTCAACAAAACTATGATTTAGAATATGGTAATAGCACTTTAGAAATTCAAGCAGAAGTTCTTAAACCAGGACTTAAAGCTGTTATTATTGACGATATTTTAGCAACAGGTGGAACTACTAAAGCAATTGTTGATTTATTAGCTAATCAAGGAATTGAAGTGACTGATTTAGTTGTCTTAGCAGTCATTCCTGAATTAAATGGAGCAAAAGTCTTAGGGGACATTAAAATCCATTCAATTATGTAAAACTATCAGCCAAATGGCTGATTTTTTTATATCTTTTTTATAAAAAAATCCCATAGGGATTAGCTATGAGATTTTAAAATTTTATTTTTTTTTAATAAGATAGCAAGCATTCCACTTAATCATGTAATTGCCGAAATTGCAACAGCAATTGGTCATCAAGCTCATGGTTTTTTGCCATTTAAGTCTTGATTCAATAAATCTTGGATAGCTGGAGAGGCCATTTGATATTCAGATGAATTCTTAATTGTGTCTACAGCAGCTAAATCATCCTTATCAATTGCTTTATTGTCAGCATGATTTAGTATATCAATATAGTTGCTGTCTTGAATTAATTTTGCTAGTTTAGCATTCTTGTTATCACTCTTATCGAGTAATTGAATTGCTTTGCTTAATTTTTCATTATCACGTGTATCAAGAGCATTGATTAATTCTTCGATACCATTTGCGTGGTTTTTAATATTTTTGCTTGCTTGGCTGATAGCTTCATTAAGTTCTTTATAGCTTTCAAATGTTTCTTGAGGCATTAAACTTAAAGATGTGCTAATTGCAGCTATTTGTTTCTTAAATTTCTTATCTGCTTTTTCACTGTTTAAGGCAGCATTAAGGCTCTTATCAAGTGCAGATAATGTTTGTACGTAAGAAATCATTTTGCTTACTTGTGCAATTACTTCTGGTTTAGCAGTTAGCACAATTTCGCCTAGCAAGGTTGCATTTTCTGGGTGTTCTTGTTTTGCAACAAGTGTGTTTGTTAGGTTAGCAACAATTTGTTGAACATTTTCTTTAACCTTGTTATTTCATGCAACTTGTTCATTTAATAACTTGTCAGCTTGAGCAAAAGTTGTTGCATTGTTAAATTTAGTTAAGTTATCTTTTGCTACTATATCACTTGTGTATTCAGAATTATTATTAATTAAGTTTTGAGCTTGTGTAATACGAGCATTATTATTCATAAATACTTCAGGTGAGAATTGCTCAACTTGATCGTTTAAATTACTTAATTGGTCAACTAATTGTTTCATCTTAGCATTGCCTTCTTCCATGTAGGCAGCATGATTGTTGAAATATTTGTCGCTTAAGTCTTTAATTTTAGTTTGTAAATCTTTGATTTGATTTTGAATTGCTTTTGGTGAATTATATAGCTTATTAGCATTTACTTGTAAGTTATTTTCTAAAGTATTAGCTTTAGTGTTTAACTTAGTGAATTCTTCTTCCATTGCTTTGGCTTGGCCTTTTCCTTGACCAAGTAAATCAAGAGCAGTATTTAAATCACTGTTTAATTGTTCAATTTGAGCAGGTAAGTTATCTAAGTAAACTTGACCAGCTTCAGGAGTAACCTTGCCTACTTTAGCAATAGTGTCTTTAGCAAATTTTAATTTATCTGCTGGAATAAAGAAGGCTTCATATGGCAAGTTAGTTCCAACTTTATAAGCTTCATCCACTTTAGTATAAGTGCCTTTTAATGTTGCCATAGCTTTGTCTAAATCTTGAGCTTGTTTTAGATCTTGAGCCACTTGGTTAGCATCTTGAGCTTGTGCAATAACATTAGCTAATGCGCTAGCTTGAGCATTATTTAAGTTGTTTAAGCCAGCTATAGTATTTAATGCATTTCCTTTAGCATTGTTTAATAATTGTTTTGCAAGTTGACTTGCAATTTCTTGTGTGCTTGCTTGAGAATTATTGCTTACAGCTTGAGATTGTTCAACAATGCTTGGAACTAATGTAGCATACTTATCATTAATTGTTGGAGCAGCTGCGATAGCTTTATCAAGTTCATTTGTTGCATATCTGTGTTGTAAGCTTTCTAAAGCATTTTCAATAGCCACTACGCCACTATCTTTCTTAATTGTTTGAGCTTGTGCTAATTGTTCTTTTAATTGAGCAGAGATTTGATCTTGTGGCATTACAGCGATCTTATCTCTTAATTCTTCAAGAGCCTTGAAGACATTTTCAATAGTCTTCTTAGCATTCGCTACAGCGTTATCAAGAGCAGCAGCAGCTGTATTATATCCAGCTTGAGTATCTTGCTTATTAGCTGCAGCTGTTGCTGCTGTAATATCATCATTACTTAATGTATTAACAATTCTATCTCTTAAAGCACTGTGGTGTTGTTTGTTTCCTTCTTGTAATTCTTTAACAAAGTCTTTAGCTTGATTAATAGATACATATAATTTAGCTTTGTCAATTTCATTTGCAAGTTTATCACTAGCAGCTTTAATTGAATTTTGATCAAATGTAGAATTATTTAATGCATTTTGAGCTTGTTTAATAGCTGCATCAAGCTGACTTGATTTTTCTGCTGCTTGCGCTTTGACAATTACGCTAGCTAAATCATTTTTAGCTAATAATAAGTTTAATTTATCAGCTTGAGCATCATAAGTAGTTCTTGGAGTTGTTACATCTGTATTAGCATATTTTAATAATTCTAAATCTTTAGCTTTTTGAGCTTCCATTTCTTGTTTTAAGTTTTCAAGAAGAGAATCATTAATATTTGCTTTAGATATGGCATCATATGCTAATGCTAACTTATCTTTTAATAATTGGTGATTTACTTTAGCTAATATTTCATCATCACTTGCTTTGGTATTTGAAGCTTGCAATTCTTCTTGGGCTCCATTTAATGTAAGTGCAAAGGCATTTGAATTTTTTAGGTCTTGAGCTAAGTTATCTTTGAATTTAGCTAGTTGATCTAAGGCAGCTAAATGTTGCACTTGACGCCCATTCACAATACCTTCGTATAAGTTTGTTTTTTTATCAAGAGCCTTAGTTACAAATTCATTTGCGTTTTGTTTGTCAGTATCGTTAATAAAGTTTTCTATATTAGCTACTGAAATAATTGAATTATTGTTTGCGACAATTGTATCAATCGCATTTGCAGCTTGTTTTTTAGCTTGAGCAATAGTTGTTAAAGCTTGGGCTACTTGCTCAGCATTTAATGTTGTTGCATTTAAAGCATCATTTGCTTTTGTTTTAGCGTCTTCTAATGTTTGCTTGTTTGCGTTAATAGTATTTACTTGTGATTCAAATCCAGATAATATAGCTTGACTACTATTATTAGGTTTTGTAAATTGATTAATTAAAGCGTCTAAACTTTCATTTTCTTTTACCAAGTTTGCTTTAGCTGTATCTAGATCTTTAGCTGATTTAACTTTTGCATCTAATTGAGCTTTGTTTTCAGTTTGATTTAAAGTTTCTTTAGCCGCAGCTTTTTGATTTGAACTTAAATTATTTAAAGCATCAATAGCGGATATAGCTTCTTGTTTGTTGCTTTCACCATTTAGGCTGTCTTTTACACCATTAATCTTTTTATTTAATGCTTCAATAGCAGCTTTATCAAGTGTAGCTGCTGCTTGATTCTTTATGTTTTCAACATCTAAAACAACTTTATTAAATTCATTTTGCTTATCAACAGTTGCTAGTTTGTAATTATCTTGTTCTTTTGCTGTAGGTAATAAATCTAGGTCGTTTCTTAATTCACCAATTACTTTGTCCAATTCTTTTGCTTTAGTTAATGCAGTATTAACAGCTTTTTGTTTTTCAGCAGCTTTAACTTCATTAATTAAAGCTTGTTTTTGAGTTTTAGATAAGTTTGGCAATGTATTAATTTCAATAATTGCAGCACTTTGAGCTTCTTTTAAAGTATCTGCACTAGCTTTTATTTTATTAAGTACTTCTACTAATTTAGCATTAGCTTTATTAACTTCAGAGATATTTGCATCTTGTTTTAGCTTGTTATCAATTAAAAACTTATTAGCACCATCCTTAGCTTCTTGAATTTCTTGAGTAATTGAATGATCTAATGAATTTCCAGCAGTTTGTAAAGCTGCATTAACTTTATTTAAGTTTTCCACTAATGCTTTAGCAGCTTCTTGCGCCACTTGAACATCATCTTTAATTTTATTTACAGCAGCAATTGTTGTTGCATCTTTTACATTTTGTTTGAATCCTTCAGTGACTTGTGAAGATAATTGACTTGCTGATGTAATTACGCCATTTGCTTCTGCTTTGGCTCGTTCTAGAAGTGTTTGACCATCTAAATTAGCATTCAAGTCATTTGTATTAGTTGTATCTTCTTTTAATGCCTTAACTAAATTGTCTAATTTGTTAACTGTATCTAAATCAGTTGATGTGGTTGCAGTTGTAATATCAGTGTCTAATTTGCTTGTTGCTTCATTAAATGGATTCTTAGTTGTATCGCTTGATTCAGTATATTTAGGTGTGCCCTTTACTTCTTGCCCAGCTTGTTGAGCTTGTTTAGCAGTTGCAATAGCTTGAGCTAAATCACTAGCTTTATTTGCTATATCATTTCCGGCTTCAGGGCTAGAAGCTTTATCAATAGCTGCATTAATAACTTCTTTTTGTTGTTCACTTAATTCATCTAAAATTTGAACCTTATCCTTAGCAGCTTGTTTAGCATTAGCTAATTTAGCTTCACCATTTAAAGCACCTTGTGCAGTAGTCAATTGATCACTTAATTGTTGAATTTGTTCCTTGTTTTTATCTGCAAGGCCCTTAGCTAATTCAATTTTTGAATAATTTAAACCATTGTTAAAGGCATTTTGTTTATTTTCATCAGCATACTTATAATTATTGCTATTTTTATCAAGTTTATCAGCTGATTTAATTACATCTTTTAGCGTTTTTGTAACTGCGTCTAACTCTTGAGCTTTTGCAACTGCTGAATTAATATCTTCATTAGTTACAGCAGAAGAAACTTCACGTTTTAGAGCTTCTTTTTGTTGTCCTGTTAAGTTAGTTAAGTTATCAATTTGATCTTTAGCTTCTTTTTGAGCTTTTAAAATTTCATCTGCTTGACCTGAAGCTTGAATAAGAGCTTGAGATAAGTTTTCTCTTGCCTTATTAATATCAGTAACTTCACTTGGTTGACTAAGTTTAGTATCATTAGATGTTAATAAGTTCTTAGCAGCACTTAATGCAGTATTTAAATCTTGCTTTTTGGCTTCAGGAACTAACTTGTAATCAGGTGTTTTAATAAGTTCTTCAGCTTTTTTTACTTTTTGAATTAATTCTTTAACAGCTGCATTTGTAGATTTAGCTTGTTCTACAACAGAATTAATATCTTTAATTGAAGTTTTGTCTTTTAATTGATCTTCAAAGTGTTTCTTTACTAATGTATCAATATTTTCTAATGCTTCAATTACTGCTTTAGATGTGGCCTTAGCATTTTCTAATTTGTTATTTCCATCTAATGCTAATTGAGCTGTTGCTAGCTCATTTGTTTTAGATTGTAAGTCTATTGTATTTGAAGCAATTTTTTCAACATCAGTTTGAGCTTTAGCTGTATTTACTAATTCTTTTAAAGTTTTAAGAGCATTATCAAAGGTTTCTTGTTTAGTATCTGTAGCCTCTTTATATCGAGGTGTTTCTTTTAAAGCTTTAGCAGCTGTCAATGCATCATTTGCACTACCAAGAGCGCTATCTAGTGCTGCTTCTTTAGTCGCAATATCTTTTACAGCTTCAACAGTTTTTGCTTTATTTACTACGTCATTAGCAGTATCTTTTGCAGTTTTATCTATATTTGTTAATTTTTGGATAGTTTCTAAAGCATCTTTTTGTGCTTCAGCTAAAATAGTATCTCCATCTAAATTAGCAGTTAAAGTATTTCATGCTTGTGTTGCCTGATTAATTGAACCGGCATCAGTAACAGTTAATGTGTCTGGATTTGCATTATGGTTATTCATTTGATTATCAAAAGCAGTTTTTGATTCTTTAGTAGCATTTAAGTATTTTGGAGTATTCTTAGTTTCTGTTGCCTTAGTATAAGCATCACGCAGACTCTTCATTGAAGTATTTAATTTTGTAGCATTTTCTAAAACTGTATTTACTTGAGCTTTATTTTTTGCTTTATTAAAACTATTCTTAATAGCTAGTTTTTGAGCTTCTGTAAGCGAATCTAACTCTTGAGCTTTTACTGCTTCTTGTTCGCGGTATTTTAGAAATTCTTGATATTTAGTTTCGATTATTTGTTTATTGGAGTTAATTTTATCCAAAATACCATCAACAGCATTTTTGTTTATATCAGCATTCCCTTTTTCTACTTCGAAATTCTTTTCTATTTCAGCAAGGCTTTCTCTTATAGTATTGTATTCCGATTCACCATTTAATGCTTCAAATTTATCACCTTTAACTAAATTTTGAAGATTATTTAATGGACTAATTGTTGTTCCGTATGAGGTATCAACATCTTTTAATTCATTAAATTTAGCATCAACTAAATCAATTGTAGTTTCTGAATTAATTTTTTCTTTAAATGTATTTTTTAATGTATCTGAAATATTATTAAATTGTTCAATTAAATCATTTTTTGCTTTTTTGACATCTTGAAGTGCTTTAATTCCATCTAAAGACGATAAATTAAGCTTGTATTTTTTAATAATACCATTTAATACAGATTTCATTAACGGAAGATTATTTGTTCAAGACTCAGGATTAGTTGACTTATATTCATCAATCTTAGCTTGGTAGCCTTGTGCAAATTCTTTAAGCATTTTAGCAGATGCATCATATGGTGTTTTAGTTTCATTTGTAGCATTGATGTATTTATTTTCATTTGTTATTTCATCAAATTTAGCAACAAGTTCTTTAGCAGCAACAATTTCAGAGTTGAATTCTGAATATTCATTTGCTTTAGCTTTTGCACCATCAAGATCTGCTGTTTTAGCTAATACATCTTTTAATCCTAGAATTTGGTCTTCAGTATATGATGGAAGAGCTTTAATTGTAATTTTATCTTGTAAATCTTTTAATTCTTTTTCTCCATCTAAAGCATCTTGATTAGTTTTTATTTCTCGAGCTAGCTGATTTAAAGCAGATACAACTTTATCTAAATCTTCAGCTTTTGTTACTTTAGTTTGATTAATAGTTGTTTTCTTTTCACTTAATGATCTCAACAATGAATCAAATACTGTTTTTGTGTCATTTGAAGCAAATTTGTAATTGTTTTGAGCTTGAGTCTTAACATTATCTGCAGCTTTTGTTGCTGTGTCAAGATCTTTGTAAGCTTTAATAACGGTATTGAATTTTGACTCAATTACTTCTACAGCTTGTTTAGAATCTGCTTGTTGTGCTAAATTATTTAAAGCTTCCTTAGCTTCTCCATTCAAGTCAGTAGCATTAATCGCTTCTACAAGACTGCCAATCTTGCTATTTAAAGCTTGAAGTTCATCTAATTTAGTTTTGTAAAATTGGTCTACATTGGCATTTGTTGCTTCTTTTAAGTCCTTAAATTCTTTTGTATAGTTATCTTTACTTAAGTTATTTAAAGAGTAGAAATCCCCAAATGAATTTCAGTCTGATTTAACAGATTCATTTGTTTTGTAAAATGCATCACCTTGATCTTGCGTAATTCTTTGCTCATTAAGGCTGTAGTATGTAATAGTTTTTTCTATCTCAGAAATTATCTGATTTTTATATTCAGAGTTTTTAATATTTGAGAATGTTTGATTATCATTAATTTTTTCTCTTAAACCAGCAGCTGCTTGTTTTAAGATATCAAATTGAAGGTTTTTATTTAATAATTCTTCAATTTCAGACGTGTTTTTAATTGTATTTTTATTAGTTAAATTTGAAAGTTGTGTAGCTAGTGTTTTTGTATCTTTTAATAAGATTTTAGATTTCAAGATTGCTTCTAAATAATTTTTATTATTAGCTAATAGTTTTTGTGATAATGTGTCCGGTTGAGCATTTTGCTTTAAAAACTCACATATTTCAAATAAAATTGCTTTTAATTTTTCAGCACCTTCTTTTTTGCTATAAGCATTAGCTGTTGAGACACTGTATTTATCATTTTTAATTAATCAATCATTAAAAATGTATCCAAAAATAACATCTGCAAAACCTGTATCAGAAAGCACTACAAGATTATCATAATCATTAATATTGGCCACTGCTAATTTTAGAGGGTTAATTAGTTCATTTAATACTGAAGAATTTATAACATCAGAAGGTAAATATTCCTTGACATATTGTTCAAACATATTTCAGTAATTAAAGTCATTACTTTTTAATATTGAGTCAAGTTTTTGAGAAATTTTGTTATATGTATTGTATTTGCTTACTATTTTTTCGTAAACATTGCTATCACTAACATTAGTGTCTGATTTTAATTCTTCTTTAAAGCTCTCTAATTCTTGTTTTGCTCCTGCAGAATTAAATCATTTGTATAACATTTTATATTTATTGCTTGAAGTATCTTCTGATGATTGCTGACTAATGAATGATTCAATTATTTTAATATTGTGATATTTAGTTAAATAGTTTGTGACATTATTTAAAAAATCATTAAGTGTTTCTGAAGTTACTTTTGTGTCTAAATAAGATTTTAATTTTTCAGCTGTTTCTTTTAATTCTGTTAAATCAAAAATCGTTTTAACTTTATCTGCATCATTATTTAATGTTTTAGCTAAGAAATATAATTTATTTGTTTCTTCGAATGTAGAAATTTTCTTTTCTAAACTTGACACGAAAGTGTCGTAAATGTTATTACCATTCATCTTTGCTTTTAAATTATTAAAATCATCGATTAATGAATCCAATGATATTTTTGATAGTTCTTTATATTCATCAGGAAGTTGAACTTCGCCACCTTCTATAACAAATAAAGAAAAATCATCAATGTTCATTTTGTTAATTTTAGAAATTTCATTTAGTTTTTCATCAATTTGACTTTTATTGCTTGATAATCTATAATTTTTTGTATCTGTAATGTTTGTATTAATCAAATTAATTTTATTTTTAAAATAGTTAATTTTACTAATATTATTAATTAAGTCTGTTCAAAAATTACTATAAATAGTTGAATTATCTACTGGATTAGTGGTTTCATTACCAAATCTTTTTTTATTGAAATCAGAAATTACAGCTTGTTTTATTGCACTTAATTGATTCGGCAAAAGCTGCTCATTGTTAAATAAGAGTTCGTTGAGCCTAGAAGGATTATTTAGTTTATCTAGTAAATCAATTTTCTTTTTGTATTCATCTGAAAGTTTATATTCAACTATTCCTGTTAATTTCCCATCTTTAATTTCAAACTGATGTGAAATAGCACTATATTTAAATGAGTCTTCTTTATCTATAATTAGTGGAATCAGTTTTATGCCATCAAAATCATTAATTTTTGATGTATCTAGCTTAAAATCTTTTATTGTAGTCTTGTATCCATTTTTAATAAATGAATCAGTGTTTTTAAAGTCATCTCAATCAAGTTTAATGAAATCAATTTTTTGATTGTCTTTCATGACATTAAAACCAGAAATTTTTGGATATTGATTTCTGCTTTTATCAATATCATCAATTTGTTCCTGAATATTTATATCAATATTTCTGTATTGTGTTCTTTTAGCAAATGATGTATAAACACCAATATATTGATTAGCAATATCACCCACGCTTGTTGGGTAAAGATATTTTTTTCTAAAATCATCATAATCATTTGCATCAGAAGCTGTTTTATCAAAGACAAACTGAGTATCTTTATCGCTTCTAAATAGCCCTGATACAAATGAAGCATAATTTTTTTGAGAAGCTGTTTTATCTAAAAATGAATTAATTGGTTGTGGCCCAAACTCACTTGAGTAATCAATCAATGAATAATTCATTTTTCTACGAGTTTTAAATTTAACAGTAACTAAGGGAATAGGTCTTAAATTTTTATTGTATCATGTGTCATATCTATTTTTGTCCAAGCCAGAAAAATAATGGAACATAAATACTGAACCAACATTATTGGCAAAAGGGATATATGGACTATCTGGAGTAGTTAAATTTTTTATAAATTTATCAGTATTTAAACCTAAACCAAAATATCTATTATAACCTTTGCTTTCGAAGAAATCTGGTATTTGTGTCATAGAAAACATATCATCAATATCTTTCGGTGAAAAGGCAGGATTTTTTTCATTTCCTCAAAATTGACTATCGGTTGTAATAAATTCCATTGCATCAATAGCTGGTCTATTACTTCCTAAATTTTCATATTCAGGAATAACATTAATTGCTAAAGGAATGGTATTATTTTTATCATTTGGGTTATTTCAATTATGCATTCAATTCCCAATTCTTTGTGACCCGTTTGTCACATTAAATTTGAAGTCTTTAACTCAAAAATTCTCTATTTGATCAATTGGTTTTGTACCATCTGCAGTTTTTACAGGTCATAATCCAAATTTTTGATCAGCAGAATTGTCAAAATGCCCATTGCTATCAGTTATTCTTATATATGCACCTACTTTATTTTCAAGATTTTCGCCTTTATTATCTGGGTTTTGGCCACTAATACGATATCCTAGAATTCTACGTCGATCATCTTCGCTTTGAATTATATGAGAATCATCTTCAACGCCCATATATTCTAATTTAATAGATATTGTTCCCGGAACAATTTCTAAGTCATTAGAAATAGCAAAACCATATGTTCTTTGTCCGAATGTGTATTCATTTCATCAATAAGTTCCATATTGATATACATCCTCACTTAAAGTGCCGGATTCATAAATCATTTCTCAAGTTTGCTCTGGCTTATTTCAGTCTTCAGCATTTGGCGCCTTAGTAAATTTCACAGTTTTTAAAGCATCACTAACTTTCATTATCTTGTCTTTAGAACGCCCATACCCAAATGGTATGTTTTTGACATCAGTATATTCTTCTCTGCCATTATTTTCAGCATTCTCATAAATAATTTTGTCTGGATTAAAAGAGTTGTTTGCAATAACAGTTTCTGAACCTCAGTCAAAAGCCAAAATAGCTGATGGAGCTATAATTGACGCTGTAGTTGCAAAAAGTGGAAATATAATTTTTTGCATTTTTTTGTCTTTCATAACAATATTCCTCCAAAAATGTAATATTTATACTATATTTTACAACTTTTTGCGTTTTTTATAAAAAATGCAGATATCTTTGTTATTGCATTAAAAGTAATTTATTTTAAAAAAATATTTTTAAAATAAAATTTGATTTAAATTTTTGTTTGATTTCGTGATGAGCAGTGCAAAAGATGCAATAAAAGTTAAGCACTGTGTTATGCACTCTACTTAAACCACCTCACTTCGAAGGACTTTATATAAATTTATACAAGCTTAAATTGAAAATAGTTGAGATCCATATATCCAATTCTGGAAGGCTGAAAAAAATTAATAGTTGTGACAAAAGAAATTTACTAAAATCTCAAATTTCAATAACATATCTAAAAAATATTAGAAATATAAAATAAGATAAATACAATGCCTGGAGAATTCTAGGCTAGCAAATTATTTTTAGATTGCAACTGTTATAAGGATAAGTGATTGCATTTCCTGCATAAAGAAAAATATTACATTAAATCAAAACTCAATAAACCTATTGATACATCTAAAAATATTTTTTAAAGATAAATATTTATTTTAATATTGAGAAGTAAAAAATATCTGACATGAAACTAAGTATTTTAGTATTATGCTAAAAATTACATTCAAGAAACGAATAGTTCTATATTATTGGGGCATTCTTTTTTACATCGCATTAGCTTAGAAACATAGGTTTTTATAAAAAATCCCATAGGGATTAGCTATGAGATTTTAAAATTTTATTTTCTTTTAAATAAGATAGCAAGCATTCCACTTAATCATGTAATTGCCGAAATTGCAACAGCAATTGGTCATCAAGCTCATGGTTTTTTGCCATTTAAGTCTTGGTTCAATAAGTCTTGGATAGCTGGAGAGGCCATTTGATATTCAGATGAATTCTTAATTGTTTCTACAGCAGCTAAATCATCCTTATCAATTGCTTTATTGTCAGCATGATTTAGTATATCAATATAGTTGCTGTCTTGAATTAATTTTGCTAGTTTAGCATTCTTATTATCACTCTTATCAAGTAATTGAATTGCTTTGCTTAATTTTTCATTATCACGTGTATCAAGAGCATTGATTAATTCTTCAATACCATTTGCGTGGTTTTTAATATTTTTGCTTGCTTGGTTGATAGCTTCATTAAGTTCTTTATAACCTTCAAATGTTTCTTGAGGCATTGAACTTAAAGATGTGCTAATTGCAGCTATTTGTTTCTTAAATTTCTTATCTGCTTTTTCACTATTTAAGGCAGCATTAAGGCTCTTATCGAGTGCAGATAATGTTTGTACGGAAGAAATCATTTTGGTTACTTGTGCAATTACTTCTGGTTTAGCAGTTAGCACAATTTCGCCTAGCAAGGTTGCATTTTCTGGGCGTTCTTGTTTTGTAACAAGTGTGTTTGCTAGGTTAGCAACAATTTGTTGAACATTTTCTTTAACCTTGTTATTTAATGCAACTTGTTCATTTAATAACTTGTCAGCTTGAGCAAAAGTTGTTGCATTGTTAAATTTAGTTAAGTTATCTTTTGCAACTATATCACTTGTGTATTCAGAATTATTATTAATTAAGTTTTGAGCTTGTGTAATACGAGAATTATTATTCATAAATACTTGAGGTGAAAATTGTTCAACTTGATCGTTTAAATTACTTAATTGGTCAACTAATTGTTTCATCTTAGCATTGCCTTCTTCCATGTAGGCAGCATGATTGTTGAAATATTTGTCACTTAAGTCTTTAATTTTAGTTTGTAAATCTTTGATTTGATCTTGAATTGCTTTAGGTGAATTATATAGCTTATTAGCATTTACTTGTAAGTTATTTTCTAAAGTATTAGCTTTAGTGTTTAACTTAGTGAATTCTTCTTCCATTGCTTTGGCTTGGCCTTTTCCTTGACCAAGTAAATCAAGAGCAGTATTTAAATCACTGTTTAATTGATCAATTTGAGCAGGTAAGTTGTCTAAGTAAACTTGACCAGCTTTGGGAGTAACCTTGGCTACTTTAGCAATAGTGTCTTTAGCAAATTTTAATTTATCTGCTGGAATAAAGAAGGCTTCATATGGCAAGTTAGTTCCAACTTTGTAAGCTTCATCAACTTTAGTATAAGTGCCTTTTAATGTTGCCATAGCTTTGTCTAAATCTTGAGCTTGTTTTAGATCTTGAGCCACTTGGTTAGCATCTTGAGCTTGTGCAATAACATTAGCTAATGCGCTAGCTTGAGCATTATTTAAGTTGTTTAAGCCAGCTAGAGTATTTAATGCATTTCCTTTAGCATTGTTTAATAATTGTTTTGCAAGTTGACTTGCAATTTCTTGTGTGCTTGCTTGAGAATTATTGCTTACAGCTTGAGATTGTTCAACAATGCTTGGAACTAATGTAGCATACTTATCATTAATTGTTGGAGCAGCTGCGATAGCTTTATCAAGTTCATTTGTTGCATATCTGTGTTGTAAGCTTTCTAAAGCATTTTCAATAGCCACTACGCCACTATCTTTCTTAATTGTTTGAGCTTGTGCTAATTGTTCTTTTAATTGAGTAGAGATTTGATCTTGTGGCATTGTCGCAATCTTATCTCTTAATTCTTCAAGAGCCTTGAAGACATTTTCAATAGTCTTCTTAGCATTTGCTACAGCGTTATCAAGAGCAGCAGCAGCTGTATTATATCCAGCTTGAGTATCTTTTGTATTCGCAGCAGTTTGAGCAGCTGGAATATCATCATTACTTAATGTATTAACAATTCTATCTTTTAAAGCACTATGGTGTTGTTTGTTTCCTTCTTGTAATCCTTTAACAAAGTCATTAGCTTGATTAATAGATACATATAATTTAGCTTTATCAATTTCATTTGCAAGTTTATCACTAGCAGCTTTAATTGAATTTTGATCAAATACAGAATTATTTAATGCATCTTGTGCTTGTTTAATAGCTGCATCAAGCTGACTTGATTTTTCTACTGCTTGCGCTTTGACAATTACGCTAGCTAAATCATTTTTAGCTAATAATAAGTTTAATTTATCAGCTTGAGCATCATAAGTAGTTCTTGGAGTTGTTACATCTGTATTAGCATATTTTAATAATTCTAAAGCCTGAGCTTTTTGAGCTTCAATTTCTTGTTTTAAGTTTTCAGGAAGTGAGTCATTAATATTTGCTTTTGATATAGCATCATATGCTAATGCTAACTTATCTTTTAATAATTGATGATTTACTTTAGCTAATATTTCATCATCAGTTACTTTGGTATTTGAATTATTTAGTTCTTTTTTAGCTAATTCTAGGCTTTGTCCAAATGATGTTGAAGCTTTTAATTCTTGAGGTAAAGCTTCTTGGAATTTAGCAAACTTGTCTAAGGCAATTAAATGTTGTACTTCACGTGCAGCAACAAGTTCTTCATATACATTACCATTCTTATCTACTGCTTTTGTACCTGCTAATGTGGCTTTTTCTTTATCTGCAGGAATTACAAAGCTTGGAATATTAGCATCTGAAACAATAGCGCTATTCTTTGCTACAGTAGTTTCAATTGTTTTTGTAGCATCTGTTTTAGCTTTTGAAACATCAGATAAGGCACTTGCAACTTCATTTGCATTTAAAGTTGTAGCTTCAAGTGCTACTCTAGCAACTTCTTTCGCGTTTTCTAATGCTTTCTTGTTATCAGCAAAGTTCTTTGTTTCATTATTAAATGAACTTAAAGCAGCTTCATTAATGTTACTTGGTTTTGTAAATTGATTAATCAAAGTATCTAAGCTGTCTTTAGCTACTTGTAAGTTTGCTTTAGCTTGATCTAGATCTTTAGCTTCTTGTACTTTAGTATCTAATTGTTCTTTATCTTGGGCTTGATTTAATGTATCTTTAGCGGCTGATTTTTGATTTGAACCTAAGTTGCTTAATGCATCAATTACATCTTTAGCAGCTTGTTTATTATCATTACCATTTAAAGCTTCTTTAGTTGTATTAATCTTGTTATTTAATGTTGCAATTGCAGCTTTATCTAAAGCAGCTGCTGCTTGATTTATAATGCTGTCTTTATCTGATGCAACTTTATCAAGATCATTTTTCTTGTCAACATCAGCTAACTTGTAATTGTCAGTAGCTTTTGTTGTTTCAACTGAAGCTAAGTTATCTTTTAATTGAGCAATAGCTTTATCTAACTCTTTAGCTTTTGTTAATGCAGTATTTACAGTTTCTGTATTTTCAGCAGCTTTCACTTCATTAATCAAAGCTTGTTTTTGAGTATTAGATAAGTTTGGCAACTTATTAATTTCAGTAATAGCATCATTTTGAGCACCTTTTAATGCCTCAACATTAGCTTTAATTTTATCAAGTACTTGAGCTAATTTAGCAGTAGCATTATTTACTTCAGTAACATCTACCCCTTGTTTTAGCTTATTATCATCTAGGAATTCACCAGCCTTTGTTTTAGCATCACTAGCTTCCTTAGTTGTTGCTGCATCAAGTGTATTTCCAGCGTTTTGTAATGCAGTATTTACTTTATTAATATTATCTACTAATGCCTTAGCTGCTGCTTGAGCTGCTTTGGCAGCATCTTTTGCTTCATTTACAGCAGCAATTGTTGTCGCTTTATCAACCACATCCTTAAATGCGTTTGCTGCTTGAGGTGATAATTGACTTGCTCCAGCAATTAAACCATTTGCTTCTGCTTTAGCAGCATCTAATCGTTTTTGACCATCTAATGAAGTGTTTGCATCATTTGTCTTAGTTGTATCTTCTTTTAAAGTTTTGACTAAGTTGTTAAGTTTTTCAGTTGAGTCTAAATCTAAGGTTGTTGTTGCAGTTGTAATGTCACCATCTAATTTATTTGCAGCTGTATCAAATGGATTCTTAGTTGTATCACTAGCTTCCGTGTATTTAGGTGTAGTTTTTACTTCAACAGTAGCTTTTTGGGTTTCTTTTGCTTTCGCAATAGCCTGGTCTAATTCAGTAGCTTTATTTGCTATAGTGTTAGCAGCTTCTGGACTAGTAACTTTATCAATAGCAGACTTAATAGCATCTTTTTGTTGATTGCTTAAATTGTTTAAATCTTGAACTTTGTTTTGCGCACCCTTTTTAGCGTCAGACAACTTAGCTTCCCCATTTAAAGTACTTTGAACTTCAACTAATTTGTTGCTTAATTCTTTAATTTTATCTTTGTCTTTATCTGCAAGGCCTTTAGCTAATTCTACTTCAGCTTCTTTTAGTTTGTTATCAAAGGCATTTTGTTTACTTTCATCAGCATATTTATATTTATCTGAACTCTTATCAAGTTCCTTAGCTGATTTAATAGCATCTTTGAAGTCTTTTGTAACTTTATCTAATTCTTTGGCTTTTTTAACAACTTCCTCAATTCCTTCACTAGTAACAGCTGAAGAAACTTGGTGTTTTAAAGCTTCTTTTTGTTGATCAGTTAAGTTTGGCAGCTTATCAACTTTATTTTTAGCATCTTTTTGGGCTTTTAAGATTTCATCAGCTTGTCCTGAAGCTTGAATAATAGCTTGGGATAATTGTTCTTTAGCATTATTAATATTAAGGATTTCTGTAGGGATTTTAAGTTTATCACCTTGGCCTGTTAATAAATCTTTAGCAGTTTTTAAAGCACTTTGTAAAGCTTGTTTCTTTTCTTCAGGAACTACATTGTAATCTGGTTTGTCAATAAGTTCATTAGCTTTAGCTACTTTTTGAATTAATTCTTTTATAGCTGCATTTGTATTTTTAGCTTTTTCAACAACTGATTCAATATCTTTTGTTGAGTTCTTATCTGCTAATTGATTTTTGAAATGATCTTTGACTGGAGTATCAATGTTTCCTAAAGTTTCAATAACTGCTTTTGCGGCTGATTTAGCAGTTTCTAATTTAGCATAACCATCTAAGGCAGATTGTGCTTTTTCTAATTCTGTTTTATTAGTTTGCAAGCTAGTTGTATCTGTTTCAACTTGTTCTAAATTAGTTTGATCTTTTGCTGTGTTAACTATGCTTTCAAGAACTTCAATAGCATTATCAAAGGATACTTGTTTGCTGTCAGTAGCTTCTTTGTATTGAGGCGTTTCTTTTAAATCTTTAGCAGATTTTAAAACAGCTTTTGCATCTGCAACAGTTTTATCTAATGCTGTTTCTTTGGCTACAATAGAATTAATATCATCAACAGTTTGTTTTTTTGTAATGGTTTCTTTTGCAGCATCTTTTGCTTTTTGATTTATGTTAGTTAAAGCATCAATAGCTTTTACAGCATCTTCTTTTGCTTTAGCTAAGATTTTATCTCCATCTAATGAATCATAAATTTCTTTCATGCCATTTATAGCATCAACAATAGCACTAGGTACAATACTGTCTTGATTGTCTCTTACTCAATTATTTTTATTATTGTAGAAACTATCAAAAGTTTTTTTAGAATTTTCAGAAGCTTGAGTGTATTTGGTTTCTCCCTTAACTTTTTCTATCTTTTGTCCTCATGTAATTAATTCGCCCATATTTGTGTTTAGAGCTTTAGCATTATCTACTAGGGAAGTTATTTCAGCAGTTGTATTGGCGCCTTTGATTTTATTTGAAATGTGTTCTTGTTGATGTTGGCTTAAGTTTGTTAATTTAGCTAATTCTTCATTTGCTTTGGTTCTTTCTGTAGCTAGAACTTCTTTATCAGCTTTAATGGCTTCTAAAGCAGCATTATTTGCAGCAATAGCAGTTTCAATAGCGTCCTTAACTTTTCCGTTGTTTAATAAGCTATTAGTTAATAAGTCTTCATTTTGTCTTTGAACTTGAGCAACTTTTCCTTTGGTATCTTCACTTGCATTAGCATATTCAGGGTCTTTTAATGCTGTTTCTAATTTCTTAGCAACTTCATCCAAGTTTCCAGCAGCTATATCAAGAGCAGGAATATTGGCTGTAAGTTCATTTAATTTATCGACTTCTTTAGCATTTGTAATTTGTTCTTGTAAGGCTTTTTTGTATTCTTCTGAAAGATGTTTAACATTATTTAGAGCACTTTGGGCTTTTGATCTTGCATCAGCTAATAGTGTTTCTCCATCAAGAGCACTCTTAGCATCATTTGAATTATCAGTAGCTTTAGTTAATTCTTCAGCTAACTTGTTAATTACATCTGCATTCTTAAATGTATTTGTTCCTTTGGCTGTTTCAATTTCAGAATCAAGAGCTTGTTTCATAGAATCGAAATCAGATTTTGGAGTTTGTGAAGCTTGTTTGTAGTTGTCACTTTCTTTAGCAATATTTGCTTCGCTAGCAGCTTCTTGAGCTTCTTTTAAAGCTTTGTTTAATTTTTCAGCTGCAGCTTGCAATTTATTAACTTCAGCATCATCCTCAGCATTTGCAATCTTACCTTTAATGTTCTTTCTTTGTTCATCTGTTAATGAACTTAATTTATCTATAGCTTTATTTGCTTCTTCTTTATTATTAATTAGTTTAGCATCACCATTTAAGTTTCCGATAGAATCAGTTAGGTTTTTAGCTAGTTTATTAATTCTATTAGCATCTTTATCAGCAAGACCAGCATCAATAGCAGTTGTAGCTTCTAAATTAGCTGTATCAAACTGACTTTGTTTTTCTGGGTCAGCAAATTGATAGTTGTTTGCTTGTTTATCAACTTGTTTAGCTTTTTTGATTGCATCTTTAAGAGCTTTTGTAGCTGCATCAAGTGTTTTAGCATTTTCTAAAATAGAACTAATACTTTCTTTAGTTGTTGCGGAATCTACTTTTGAATTTAAGGTATCTTTTTGAGTTGGTGTTAAATCTGGCAACTTATTAATTTCTTCTTTAGCTTTATTTTGAGCGTCAGTAATTTCACCTGATAATTTATTGATTGCTTTAATTGCGCTATCAATAGCATCTTTTTTAGTTTGAAGTTCATCGGTTAAATTGTTTGGCTTCATCTTCTTAGCAGAAGAATCCAAAATATTTTCTTTAACATCTTTAATTGCTGCTTCTAGAATTTGTTTTTGTTCTGCTGTTGCTTTATTATAAACAGAAGTATTTTTCTTTAATGCTTCAGCTTGTGATAATGAATTTACAATACCACCTACTAAGGTATTTTGATTAACTGCTTTATCTTTGATACCATTTACAGCTGTAACATCATTAGTTTTTGAAATTTCTTCTTTAAATTTGCCAATTACTTCAGAGTTTAAATTACTTAAGGTATCTAAAACATCATTTGCGCTTAATTTAGCACTAGCTAATTTAGTATCACCATTTAGCTTGTTGTAAGCATCCTTAGCAGTTTGAATAGCATTTTCGCTTTCAGCTTCTTTAATTGCAGCGTTTGCTAAATTATTATCTAATGAAAGTTCTTGCAGTTCTTTTAATTTATCCGCAACAGCTTGTGCTTTAGCATCATAAGTTTCTTTAGGTCCTTTATCAGCTTGTTGATATTTGATTGCTTGTTTATTACTTGTATCTGTAGCAACTTGATCTTTGAGATCTTGGATTGCTTTATTAAATGCTGTTGCTTTGTTTACTAGTTCATTAATATTATCAACAATATTAGCTGAATTAATTCCAGATTTTGCAACCTTTTTTTGTTCTTCAGATAAATTTGTTAATTTTTTAATAGCTTCTAAAGCATCTTTTTGCGCTTTAGCTAGAACAGTATCACCATCTAAATTCTTAGTTAAGGTATTTCATGTTTGAGTCGCTTGATCAATTGAGCTAGTATCAGTAGTGGCTAAGGTATCTGGATTTGCGATATGGTCATTCATTTGATTATCGAAAGCAGTTTTTGGTTCTTTTGAAGCATTCAAGTATTTTTGAGTTTTCTTAGCTTCTATAGCTTTAGCATAAGCATCACGTAAACTCTTCATTGAATCATTTAATTTTGTAGCATTTTGTAAAGCTGTATTTACTTGAGCTTTATTTTTAGCTTGATTAAAGCTATTCTTAATTGCTAGTTTTTGAGCTGGTGTAAGTGAATCTAGCCCTTGAGCTTTTGCTAATTCTTGTTCACGGTATTTTAGAAATTCTTGATATTTAGTTTCAATTGTTTGTTTATTAGAGTTGATATTACTTAAAATAGTTTCAACATCTTTTTTGCTTATATCAGCATTTCCTTTTGCTGTTTCAAAATTCTTTTCTATTTTTGCAAGACTTTCTTTTACAGTGTTGTATTCTGCTTCGCCATTTAATGCTTCAAATTTATCACCTTTAACTAAATTTTGAAGATTATTTAGCGGACTAATTGTTGTTCCATATGCAGAATCAACATCTTTTAGTTCATTGAATTTAGCATTAACTGAATCAATTGTAGTTTCTAAGCTAATTTTTTCTTTAAATGTAGTTTTTAATGAATCTGAAATATTATCGAATTGATCAATTAAATTATTTTTTTCTTTTTTAGCATCTTCAAGAGCCTTAACTCCATCTAAAGCTGATAAATCAAGCTTGTATTTTTCAGTAATACCATTTAATTCAGATTTCATTGTAGGAAGATTATTTGTTCAAGACTCAGGGCTAGTTGACTTATATCCATCAATCTTAGCTTGGTAGCCTTCTACAAACCCTTTAAGAATTTTAACTGATGAATCATATGGGGTTTTAGTTTTACTTGTAGCATTGATGTATTTATTTTCTTTTGTTATTTCATCAAATTTAGCAACAAGTTCTTTAGCAGCAACAATTTCTGAGTTAAATTCTGAATATTGAATTGCTTTTGCATTTGCACTGTTAAGATCTGCTGTTTTAGCTAAAGCATCTTTTAATCCTTCAATTTGGTCTTCAGTATATGCTGGCAGAGTTTTAATTGTAATTTTATCTTGTAAATCTTTTAATTGTTTTTCACCATCTAAAGCTTCTTTCTTATCTTTAATTTCTTTGCTTAAAGAACTTAAAGCAGATACAACTTTATCTAAGTCTTCAACTTTCGTTACTTGAGTTTTATTAATTCCAGCTTTCTTTTCAATTAGTGAAGCTAATAATGTATCAAAGTCCGATTTTGTACCACTTGAAGCAAATTTGTAATCGTTTTGAGCTTGTGCCTTAACATTATCTGCAGCTTTTGTTGCTGTATCAAGATCTTTGTAAGCTTTAATAACAGTATTAAGTTTTGACTCAATTGCTTCTACAGATTGTATAGAATCTGCTTGTTGTGTTAAATTATTTAAAGCTTCCTTGGCTTCTCCATTCAAGTCAGTAGTGTTAATTGTTTCGACTAGAGAAGCAATTTTGCTATTTAAAGCTTGAAGTTCGTCTCATTTAGCTTTATAGAATTGATCTACATTAGCATTTGGAGCTTCTTTTAAGTCTTTAAATTCTTTTGTATAGTTATCTTTACTTAAGTTATTTAAGGAGTAGAAATCTCCAAATAAGCCTCAATCTAATTTAACAGATTCATTTGTTTTGTAAAATGCATCACCTTGATCTTGTGCAATTCTTTGCTCATTAAGGCTGTAGTATGTAATAGTTTTTTCTATCTCAGAGATTATCTTATTTTTATATGTAGAGTTTTTAATGTTTGAAAATGTTTGATTATCATTAATTTTTTCTTTTAAACCAGCAGCAGCTTGTTTGAGTATTTCGAATTGGAGGTTTTGATTTAATAATTCTTCAATTTCAGAAGTATTTTTAATTGTTTTTTTATTAATAGAATCAAAGAATTTTGTAGCTAGTGTTTTTGTATCTTTCAATAAAATTTTAGCTTTTAATACTGTTTCTAAATAATTTTTATTATTAGCTAATAGTGTTTTTGACAATGTGTCTGGTTGAGCATCTTTCTTTAAAACCTTACATATTTCAAATAATATTGCTTTTAATTTTTCAACACCTTCTTTTTTACTATAAGCATTAGCTTTTGAAACACTGTATTTGTTATTTTTAATTAATCAATCATTGAAAATGTATCCAAAAATAACATCTGCAAAGCCTGTATCAGAAAGCACTACAAGATTATCATAATCGTTAATATTGGTTACTGCTAATTTTAGAGGGTTAATTAGTTCATTTAATACTGAAGAATTTATAACATCAGAAGGTAAATATTCCTTGACATATTGTTCAAACATGTTTCAGTAATTAAAGTCATTACTTTTTAATATTGAGTCAAGTTTTTGAGAAATTTCGTTATATGTATTGTATTCGTTTACTATTTTGTTGTAAACATTGCTTTCGCTAACATTAGTATCTGATTTTAATTCTTTTTTAAACTTTTCTAATTCTTGTTTGGCTCCTGTAGAATTAAATCATTTGTATAACAATTTATATTTATTGTTTGAAGTATCTTCTGATGATTGTTCACTGATAAATGATTCAATTATTTTAATATTGTGATATTTGTTTAAATAGTTTGTGACACTATTTAAAAAATCTTTAAATGTTTCCGAAGTTACTTGAGTATCTAAATAAGTTTTTAATTTTTCAGCTATTTCTTTTAATTCTGTTAAATCAAAAATCGTTTTAACTTTATCTGCATCATTATTTAATGTTTTAGCTAAAAAATATAATTTATTTGTTTCCTCAAATGTTGAAATTTTCTTTTCTAAGCTTGATACAAAAGTGTTATAAATATAATCACCATTCATTTTGCTTATTAAATCATTTCATTGTTTAACCTTAGAGTCAAAATCATATAAAGTTGGATTATTTTGAATATAAACTTCTTTAGAAGGATATTTTATTGTAATATCAAAATCATCTAAATTAATTGATTTTAAAGCTTTAATTTCTTGAGCTAGTTGATCTATAGCAGCTTTATTTTGTGAAAGTCTATAATTTCTTGTTTTAAGAACTGAATCTGTGTCAATAGCATCTAATTCATTTTTATCTTTATTTGCTTTTGAAACATTTTGTATAAAGTTTTGTCAAAATTCACTATATTTATTGGTTTCTCCGTCAGCAATAATATGATTGAAATGTGAAGTATCAAAGTCTTTTTCGATCCCTCAAGCAATATTGTTTATTTGATTTTGAGTTAGTAAAGTGTTTTTATAAAGTAAGGCATTATCTTTATTTTTTAAGGTTGATAGCAATTTTTGCTTATTAATTTCTTCAGGTGAAATTTTATATGTTATTGTTCCTGTGAATGAAACCTTGTCCTTGTCAAAAGCAAATTTATTGTGTAAAATGTTTCATTTGAAAGTCGTTTCATAGAATTTCTCTAGGTCGTTATTTGCATAATATGGAACTAAATAAATGTCATCTAAATCACTCATATTCTGAAGATTTAATGTATCTAGATTTACAGTTAAGCTTGTTTTTACACTTTTCTTGTTTATTAAACTTTCTTTATTTTTATCATCATTTCAATCAATTTTAATAGAATCAATTTTTTGATCATTTTTATATACAGAATATCCTGCTATTACAGGGAATTTGACTACACTATCTGAATTAATATTCTCGGTTATGTTAAATGTAACATTTCTATTATTAGTTCTTCTAGCAAATGAAGTAACTTCAGCAGAATATTGATTATTTTTATCACCGTTAGCTATAGGGCTTTGATCAGCATTGTAAAGATTGAATCTTTGATTTACCGTATATCATCCAGAATTATAATAATCTGTATGGTATAAAGCTGAAACAAATGATCTTGAATCATTTTTATTTAAAAATGAATTTTCTTTAACTTTTCTTCTACTTTCGCCCTCTAAGCTACCACTTAAAACTTCTTTCACTTTTCTCTTTGTTTTAAACTTTAAATAAATCTTATAAGATTTCTTTGCGTCATTTAATCACCTTTTTGTTCATCCTGGCGTTTGTTCTAAACCATTATCTAAATTAATCAAGAATGTGGTACCAGCGTTTTCTTTGTATTGGTTATATGTATAAAAGTTTCTTTTTTTGAAAAAATTATCCAATTTTTCATTTTCATTATAAATTTTAGTTGGTCATGCTCATGCATCATTTGGATTTTTTTCTTTAGATACAGCAATACCGAAAACGTGATTCAATCCTTCTAAGTTAAAGTCACCTGCCAAATTACGAGACATAAGTTCATCCATAACATAAGGTGAGTAACCTTTATGTGCATCTGCATCTGATGTTATATATTCTATGGCATTTATTCTAGGTCTATACTCCATTCAATCATTTACATAATTTGTAATTGCAGGAAATATATTTATTTCCATCTTTTTATTTATAGAATTCTCGTCATAATCATTGTAAATCAAATTACCCATTGTGTTTGTTCCTGAGCTCATATCGAACATCATATTTTTCATTCAATAATCTGATTTGTTAAAACTTTGGTCAGCTGAAAAATCAAATTTCTTATTTTTATCAGCGAATCTTAAATACAATCCTTTAATTTGTTCAAAATTTGTAACTTCATTATCATTAGAATATTTAAAAAATTTATCTTTTGCTGGGTCTTGTAAGGAAGGTATTTTATCAGGATCTCCTCAGTAAACACCATTTTTATAAAAGTTAAAGCCTTCATTCGCTTCTTTATTAACATATTCTAATCTTAATGAAACTGTACCGGGAATAACTTCTAAATCATTAGATAACATAAAGCCAAACACTCTTTGGCCATAAGTATATGTGCCGGCATTATTTAGTAATTTTGTATCATACGCAATTTCTCATGTTTGTTCTTTTTCGTTTCAATCATCCGCAGTTGGCTCATTGATGAATTTAACCATTTTTTGAAGTTCTGTTTTTCTCTCTTTAAGATTCTTAGACTGATATGAATTTCATAACTCATCAATTCTTTGATTTTTTATATGAATATCTGATATTTTACGAATTTCGTTTAACTTTTCTTTATTATCATTTTCAAATTGCTCATATGAAAGTAATCTGTAATAAATATTTTCTGGATATCTTTTAAAACCAAAATATCTTGTTTCTACATTCTCGTATTCTTTTGCTTCTACATTTCCTTGAATGGTAAAATCAGGGCTAAATACTGTGGAAAGTGCATTACTTTCTACTACATTATCAGTTCCCGCAAGAACTAATAATGGTGAAGTTAAAGTAGCTGCACTTGCTGTTACTGTTAAAAGTATTTTTTTAGCTTTACCATTTTTGTTTTTTTCTGACATGTTTCTCCTTTACATTTTTCGAAAAAAATTTTTTGTCTATTTTTAAGCTCTAAGTGCTTCAAATCTGCAAAAATGCAGTTTTTTTCTTGTATATAATCATGATTATTATACTCTTTTTTATTTTTATAGTATTTTGGCAAAAAATAAAAAAGACCCATTTTTTTAGGCCTAAATGGGACTTTATGCTATTTAAGTAATATATTAATTAATTATTTTTCTTCTTTAATTTGTAAAAAAACATCAGCAAGTTGATTTGTTTCTACATTCGAAGGAGCTTGAGTCATTAAATCTTCATTTTTTGAGTTTTTAGGGAATGCAATAACGTCTCTAATTGTTTTATGATTACTTAAAATCATAACAAGACGATCAATTCCGAGTCCAATTCCGCAGTGTGGTGGTACACCATATTCAAATGCTTTAAGGAAGAAGCCAAATTTGTTTTGTTGGTCTTGTTTACTTAAACCAATCATTTCAAACATTTTTTCTTGCATTTTTTCATCATAAATTCTAGCTGAACCTGAACCTAGTTCAAATCCATTAAGCACCAAGTCATAACTACGAGCTCTAATTTGTTCTTTAGGTAAAGTATCTAATTCTTCAAGTGTGTTATCAAATTGTGTAAAAGGGTGGTGAGCTGCTGCTCAAGAGTTATTTTCTTCATCATATTCAAACATTGGCCAGTCAACAATTCACTTAAAGTTATATTCATCTTTAGCTCATCCATATCATGAATTAAGTTCGACTCTAAGTGCTCCAAGAGCCTGTGATGCATTTTCGTATTTATCTGCACAAATTAAGTAAGTACCATTTTGATTATTTTGAGACTTGATTAAAGTTTCAATTTCACTAGCTGGTACTTTAGAAGCAAAATTGCTTTCTGCAATTTGGAAATTTTCAACAGTAAAGTAGAATAAAGCTTTAACTTTATTTTTCTTAGCAATTTCTTCAAGTTTCTTAAAGTCTTTTTTGCTAATAATTTCATCAATTTTTAATAGACGAATGCTACTTGCACTTTTAATAATGTTAAAGTCACTTGTTTGACAAAATTCAGGAATTGAAACAAGTTCATTACCATATCTAAAATCAGGTTTATCTGTTCCATATTTATCAATACATTCATCATATTTTACACGTTCAAAAGGAATTTGAAGTTCTACATTCATAACTTTTTTCATAAAGTATTTAAATAGCCCTTCAATATAACTTTGGAATGATTCAACATCCATGAAACTTACTTCAATATCAAGCTGAGTAAATTCAGGTTGGCGATCTTTTCTTGAATCCTCATCTCTGAAGCATCTAGCAATTTGATAGTATTTTTCAAGAGATGCAATCATTAATAATTGTTTGAATAATTGTGGACTTTGAGGTAAGGCATAAAATGCATTTGCTTTATTTCTGGTAGGCACTAAGAAATCACGTGCGCCTTCTGGAGTTGCCTTAGATAAAATAGGTGTTTCAACTTCGGTAAAGGCTTCAGATTGTAAATATTCTCTAATAGCAAAAATAATATCATTTCTTAGCTTTAAAGTATTTTGCATTACTGGTCTTCTTAAATCTAAGAACTTGTATTCAAGTCTTAATTCTTCTTTAACATCAATATCATCTCTAATTTGGAATGGTAATTGTTCTTTTGAAGTAGAAAGTACATTGTATGAGTCAACTACTACTTCAACTTCTCCTGTAGGCAAGTCGGGATTTTTATCCTTTCTTTCTACTACAGTACCATTAACTTCAAGTACTGATTCTTTTGTAAAAGTAATTGGTGTATTAAATACTAATTGAGTCACACCAAATTTATCTCTAAGATCAACAAAACTAATTTCACCAAATTTTCTTTTGTTTGCTACTCATCCATATAAAGTAACTTTTTTACCTGCATCCGCAAGTCTTAATTGATTATTATTAATTGTCTTTTTCATTTTTCCCCATCAATTCTTCTGCAACATATTCTTCGATTTCATCAATTTCGATTTCTGAATCATCTTCTACATTTTCAATCAAGAATGTGAATAAATCAGCAATACCATGTAAATTCTTACCAAATGAGATTTTATCTTTTGTGACTAATGATTTAATATTCAATAAATCATTGCCAAGCATTTTATCTTCATAAATAATAAATTGTGCTGTGCGCTTATTAGCTTTGTCAATAATTTTTTTCGCTTTAATTAATTCAAGTTCAACTTCTACTGTGAAAAAGTTTCTTAAATGATTATTTGCCAATCAAAAAGCATAATCTATATTCTTGCTATCTTCACTCATTGCAATATAAATATCAACATGTCTTGCTTCTGTTTCGATATGAGTAACTTCATTGAAGTCTTCTTTAATTAAGTCTATTAAACGATCAACACCAAATCCAAAGCCAACACTTGAAAGGTCAGGCCCACCAAGTTCTTTAATTAAATTAGAATATCTTCCACCACCAATTAAAGTAGATTGTGCTCCAGCATTTTTATCTTTTGATACAAATTCAAAAACAACTTCATCATAATAATCTAGCCCTCTTACTAATTCATTTGAAATTGTAAAAGCGATTCCATTAGTAGCTAATGTAGTTAAAACATTTTCAAAATATTGTTTAGATTCAGGCGATAAGTAATCTTGAATTAAAGGAATATTTTTCATAAATTCTTTTTTACTATCCTCTTTGTCATCAAGAATCCGAAGCACTTTTTTATTTACTAAGCGTTCTTGTGAAATTGGACTTAATTGATCTTGATATTGAATTAAATAATCATAAAGTGCTGCTTCATAATTTGCACGAGAAGCAAGATCACCAATTGAATTAATTTTTAGTTCAAAATCTAAATTAAATAATTCAAGTAATTCATTTGCGGTTAAAATAACCTCAGCATCTCTTAAGTAATTTTTGTTTCCAACATATTCAACGCCCGCTTGATAAAATTGTCTATATCTACCTTTTTGGGGTTGCTCATATCTGAACATTGGCCCAAAATATGCAAAACGATCAAAGTCATCAGCATATCATTTATTTTCAACGAATGCTCGCACAAATGAAGCTGTTCCTTCAGGACGAAGGCAAATATCTCTATCACCTTTGTCTTTAAATTCGTACATTTCTTTTTTAGCTATTTCACTTTCACCAACTGTTCTTTTAAATAAAGAACTTTGTTCCATAATAGGTGTTTCAATCATTTTAAATTCATGTTTTGTAACAACATTTTCAAATGATGTCTGAACAAAATCCTTTAACATTGCTTCAGTTACTGAAAAGTCTTTAGTTCCTTTGATTTTATTTATCATTTTTACCTCTTTTTGCCTTGTAATTATATATTATTTCTTTTTTGACTTATTTAGTTTATTAACTAAATAAGTTAACTTTTTAACAATTTTCTTTTGAATATAAATTGTGTACCATTTCTCGATAAAAGGATTAATTTTATATAGATTAATTATTGTTTCGAATTTAAATTCAATTTGATTAGTTGATTTATTAAAAGAAATATAAATATTGCTCTTATTATGCTTAGTTTTTAGGCGTAAATTGTATAAATACTCATATTTGTTACTGTCATAATTAATTGCTTTTAATTTGACAATTTTATATTTTCCAAGAGTATCTGGATTAGTTAATAAATAATCAAATACTGCCCTCATTTCTGAAGAAGTTTTTTTCACGCTATATAAATTTAATGAAGTAAAGTGACTGGCTTCTGTCATTTTTTTATATTTAAACGTAAAAAGATTATTATTTTCTTTGTAATTTAGCAGCATAAAGCAAAAATGAAATAAAAATTCTAAGTTATCATAATTTAAATTCATTTCTAAACTATTCGAAAATCCTTGTCCATATGCAAAAAGTACATTGTTTGGGTCAGATAATTCATTTTCAAATTTATATTGGATTTTATAATTTTCTAAATTAGAAATTATAAAATCAGCAGCATTCATAGGAAGAAAAATGTGTTCATTTTTTAATAATTCTTTTTGCTTTCAATATAAATATTGACTATTAATATATAAGAAAGCTATTTCATCATCATTTAAAGTTACATACCCCTCTTTTGTTTTAGTAATCAGTTTCAAATCATTATTCTTATTTAAAATAATAATTAAATCTGCTTTATAATTTGCTGTTCTTAACCACCTTCAAAAGACAATTGGTGAAGGTGAAAGTAAGTCTTTATTTAATAATGGATTTAATTTTGAATATTTAATATTGACTTGATTAAAGAAACGCTCCAAAATGTATGATGAACTAGGGTCTTCAATCATCAAATAAACAGATAATGTAGAATAATAATCTAATTTATTCTCGCGATTGACATATCTTGCTAACACTTTTTTAATGTTGCTATCAATAACTTTATTAATATTTAATGTTATTAATTCATAATTATTCATAAATACAAAGTGTTTTTTTCATTGATATAATTGAGTAATTAATTCTTCCTGTGTTTCCAGAGATATTAATTCTTTACCTAAATATATTTGCAAATAATATTTATTGTTACACTCATTAAAATTTAAGTAAAATGCATAGTCAATTTCAAGCGAATTTATGGCTGATTGAAATACAAATTGATTAATTTGCGAAACATTAAAACCATAAACAAAATGTTTTTTATCTTTTAAATAACTAGTCAAATATTGCTTTAAGTCAGAATGAAAAACAGTTTCATCAGATGTAGCAAATAAAATTCTAGCCTTTTTACGGAATATTACGGATTTATTTTTTATAGTATCAAAAATATCAACTAAATTAAGTAATGTATAGATATTTAAATTGCCGAAACCATATTGATTTAAACTATTAAATTCAATCCCATAAATCGTGGATTTGGGGCGAGTATAAAAAGTGTTGTTTGGAAATAAATTATCAATTTCGCGAACAAAATGTTCAAAACTAAAATCAATTAAATTATTATTGCGATATAAGTTATATCATGTTGCTAATTTATGTTCATTTTTTGGTTGCATAGTTTTCCTTTTACTAATTAGTTTAATTTTATCAAATTACAAAATGCCTTTCAGTATATTAATGTAAAATATAATATATTTTAAATGTTTTAAAAAGGAGATAATATGTCATTAAAAGCCGGAATTGTTGGATTACCTAATGTAGGTAAAAGTACATTATTCAGTGCAATTACTAAAAAACAAGTTGAAGCATCTAATTATGCCTTCACAACTATTGAACCTAATATTTCATCTGTTCCTTTAATCGATCAACGTTTGGTAGAAATTGCTAAAATTGTTAATCCAGATAAAATTGTTTGAGCAACTTTCGATTTTGTTGATATTGCTGGGTTAGTGCAAGGAGCGTCAAAAGGTGAAGGGCTTGGAAATAAATTCCTAGCAAATATTCGTGAAGTTGATGCCATCATTCATGTTGTTAGATGTTTTGAAGATAAAAATATTATGCATGTGGCTAATTCAGTCGATCCAGTTAGGGATAAAGATGTAATTAATTTCGAACTAATGCTAGCAGATTTAGAAACTATTAATAATGTTATTAATAGAGTGACTAAAAAAGCTAAATCTGGTGATAAAGATGGCATAATTGAATTCAATGCTGCAAGCAAAGTTAAAGATGCATTAGAAAATAACATCCCTGCTCGTGAAGTAGAATTGGATGAAAAAGAAGCTAAATTCATTAAAGGATATCATTTATTAACTTTTAAACCTATTATTTACGTAGCAAACTTAAGTAATGAACAATTTGCAAATTATATTAATGATAAAAATTACTCAGCATTACAAGCTTCATTAAAACCGGGTGAAAAATTATTACCTATTTGTGTGCAATTAGAATCTGAATTAATTGCTGTTGAAGATCAAAATGAAAAAATGGAATTACTTGCTATGTACGGAATTGAAGTAAGTGGTTTGGACATTTTAACTCGTGAAGCTTTTGATTTATTAAATTTAGAGACTTATTTTACAGCCGGAAAAATTGAAGCCAGAGCTTGGGTATATCACAAAGGTTGACTTGCTCCACAATGTGCAGGTGTAATTCATAGTGATTTTGAAAAGAAATTTATTAAGGCTGATGTAATTTCATACGAAGATTTTATTGCTTTTGGCGGAGAAACTGGTGCCAAAAATGCTGGTAAATTACGCTCAGAAGGTAAAAATTATGTTATGAAAGATGGAGATATTTGCCATTTCAAATTCGGGAAATAAAATTTCACCTCTTAATACAACATTTTAAAAAGCATAAATTTTGAAATTAAGGATATTCATAAAAATGAAGAAATTTCTTATCAGCTTTGGTTCTATTACGACTTTATTCTTAACTTTTAGCACAATTGCTTGCAAGCAAGCTGAAGAAAGCGTGAATACAAAGCCTAGAAAAAGTATTGAGAAGATTAATAACAAAATTGAATTAAAAGAGGCACTAGGTCAAGCTTATGATAACATTATGACCAAATATAATAATGATCTGTTTGACAAAATTAAGTTAAATCAGCAAGTTACTCAAGATGATTTTGAATTCTTGAAAAAACAGCTTGAAATATTTAATACTCTAATACAAAGCAGCTTACTTAATGATCAAGAAAAAGATATCAATTTTTCTGTATCTGTTTCATATTTAGAATTTAGTAACGATATGACTAATGAGGAACTCAGAGAAATGAATCAAACTAACCCTGATGCAGAATATTTTTTACCAAAAGACATAATAGTAAATGAATGAGTGGAAGAAATACTAGCAAATAAGAGAACTTCTGTTACTAGATTTCAATGAGCTATAATTGGCGATTTTGTTGGTGAAGTTATAGCAGATATTGGAATTAGTGAAGGGCTTGAAAATTCGATTTCTTAGTTCGAAATGTAATTTTATTAAATTTATTTAAATAAGAAGTTAGCCTTGAGCTAATTTTTTAATTTCAAATTTAATGTAAAATAGGATTATGAAATTTCAATTTAAAGTTTTAATGCAATTTGCATCAACCCCTTTAGTTTTGACACCTTTAGCAGCCAGCATTAGTTGCAAAAATAACAGTTATGATCAAAAACTAGATGATGAGGATAGCTCTAGTGTTCTAGTCACAACAAATGAATCGAAATATAAAGCGTTTATAGATGATATTGTTGATTCAGGTAATAATCCTTATCCATCTATTTTTCTAGGGAGAAATGCTTCTCAATATCTAATTTCCAGTGCGTATTCAATGCTCGGGCAATTAGAAATCGCAAATGAGCAAAATACAAATAATTCATATAATGATGTTATTTATATTATTGATACTGTTGTAAATGATTACCAAAAAACACTAAAAAATGAAGAACAAAGATTTGCTTATAATGTTTTATTAAATAAATTTGGCGATACTGCTTCCAAATATGAAAATGGAACTTTAAATGTAAAGAAAGGACAATTAAGAGTTATTAATAATTCAAGTGCACTAAAAGAAAACGGGTCACAATATGATTATTCAGTTTTCCCACGTAGCAAAGCAGAGTTGCTTTCTTATTTAGAAGGATACTTAGATAAGGTAAAACTGTTTGATTTTTATATTCCTGATATTAGTTTTATTGATTTAAGTAAAGATACCATTGAATGAATAATAGCTCATGCAAATAAAATTGTTATTTTGAGTGATGGAAACGCCCAACCATATAGGTTTATTCGTGATAATTATTTTCCATGAGTTGATAAACAATCTACAAATTATACAAAGGAAGAACTTTTAAGTTTTTGAAATCAAACACACGTGACAGGAAAATTACCTATAGATTATCATTATTTTTACACATTAAAAGATAAGTTTAAAATTTATAATTCTGTTAGTGATTATTCGAAATACTTTAATAAGCTTTTTGAAAAAAATGATAAAAAATGAGCGCAATTAGAAATTAATGCATATCCATTGAGCTTCGAAACATTAGATAAGCTGCTAAAGAAACACATTAATAATAAAGAATTCTTAAATACATATTTGCAACTAGTAAAATTAAATAACAAAACCATTTTAGATTTAGTAACACAAGGAAAGAATAATTATGATCCAAAAAAGAAGAATCTTGTATTTATTGGGTCATCATTATTTAGATATGAAGGCGATTACTTACCATTAACTGCCAACAATTCAAAAACTGAAGAGTTCAAGGCATATATTAATAAAATATTTGAGTTATATCCGCCTAAAGAATACAATTACTTTTATAAATTGCATCCTGTTTTTAAAAAAGAACAGGCAATTGAATTTGTGAAATGTCTTACTCAAGGTAAAACTGAAAATGCAATAATTTTAGATTCTTCTATTTCTTGAGAAAATATGTTGGCCTTAGATTTTGCTCAAATCGAAAAAGGAACAAGTATTTTCTTTGATAAAGATGACTTTAAAACAAATACAGAAGTAAAAACTAAATTATTTGGTATTCAGGCTTCTACCACAACATTATTGACAACAATTGCAATGTTAAGGGAATTTTTTGATATCAATTTACAACAAGCATTATTATTTGTGGATCCTAATAATTTCCCATTACCAGAAACTTTTAGTATCATTACTCGTGGTGCAACTTATCATATTAAAGCAAATGGATATAATGCTAATTTAAGTGAACTTGAAAAAATATATCGTTTCTTTGTTTACTCGGGTGATTTTCCTGAATTAAGCAATTTTAGACCTATGAGTGAATTCTTAAATCTAAAAAAATAAATAATGTTTAAAAAATATAAATAATAGCTATAAAAAATTTGATAACATTTAATTGTAAAGAGATTTCATTCATATCTTTATAGGAATTAGTCATTGGCTAATTCTTTTTATTTAATATTTTTGTGGCTTTATAAAGCTTTTTATCTAAAGATAATAAAAATTTGGTATTATTTATAGGTATCGCAATGGAGGTTTAGTATAATGGCAATATAGTGGTCTCCAAAACCAATGATAAGGGTTCGATTCCTTTAACCTCCGCCATATCAATCAAATTAGCTAGTAGCTAATTTTTTTGTTAAATTTAGTAAAATATTAATTATATATAAACAAATATATAAAGGAGAATAAATATGACAACAGGTGCAATTATTGGGGTTGTATTTGGTTCAATTTTTGGCTTAATATTTTTAATTATTTTAATTATTGCTTTAGTTAAGTCAATTGTAATTGTTCAAGAAACAAACTTTGTTATTGTTCAAAGACTTGGTAAATATCATAAAACATTAAGCAAAGGGTTACACTTTATTATCCCTTTCTTAGATACTAAAGCTTTAGTAGAAAATTTTAAAGAAAAAGTTATGGATTTCCCGGCTCAAAGCGTGATTACTAAAGATAATGCTACGATTAAGGTAGATACAGTTATCTATCTCAAAATAGTTGATGCTGAATTATTTGCCTATGGTGCTGAAAGACCTTGACTAGCAATCGAAAACTTAACAGCTACCACATTACGTAATTTAATTGGTGAAATCGAATTAGATGAATCACTTACATCAAGAGAAATTATTAATGCAAAACTTACAAAAATATTGGATGCAGCAAGTGATCCATGAGGTATTAAAGTCAATCGGATTGAAATTCAAAACATCATTCCACCACGAGAAGTACAAGAAGCAATGATTAGACAAATGCAAGCTGAAAGAGACAAGCGTGCAAATATTTTGGAAGCAGAAGGAATTAGACAAAGTTTAATTCTTAAAGCTCAGGGTGAAAAAGAAAGCACAATTTTAAATGCTGAAGCCGAAAGACAACAAAAGATTTTACAAGCTGAAGCTGAAAAACAAAAACGTATTCTTGAAGCACAAGGGGAAAAAGAAGCAATCGAATTAATTAATTCAGCCGGAATTAACGAAGCATTCTTAAGACTTAAATCAATTCAAGAATGAAGTGAAATCGCTAATGGTCAAGCTACAAAAATCATTTTACCACCTAATCTAGCTGATATTGCAAGTGTAGTGGCAGCAGGTGCTGAAATCTTAAAAAAGGACAAAAAATAACAATTTTAAGCATCGTTTTTGATGCTTTATTATTATGTTTTTTTATTACTAATCAGTAATATAACATAAAAAATATTTGATATAATTATTATGAATCATAAATTCTTATATATTATCATTTTGCTTTAAAAAATTTTGCATTTCAAACATAAAAATTTAATGTGAATGTGATAGTTTATTGATTGATGATTAAAAAACACAGATAAATAAAGGATATCTATGAAATTAAAATTAACTTTTATTCCATTGTTAGGAGCAAGTGCACTTTTACCAATAGTAGCTGGACAATGTACCCAACAAAAAGATACTAACAATCAAAAAAGCACAGTTTTAGGCCCACAAAATGGTACTGGAAGTGGAGAAAATTCTAATAGTAAAGTACAAGCTAACCCAAGCACAGAACAGCCTAATGAACAAAACCAAGGTTCTGATTTATCAAGTGATTCAGGTGCAACTTCTGGTTCAGGGCAAAACTTACAGCAAAAACCCGGGGTTATTCATGACAATAAATCACCTCAAGAAAAGGTTGATGGTCAAAATAGTGAAATTCAAACAGTTATAACTAATTTAAGAAACATAGCTAGCGAATCTCTACCAATGAAAAACATTATGACTACTTTAAAGAATAATTATTCATTAATTATTAAAGCTATAAAAACAAAATATCCAGTTGAAGACGATGTGCCATATAATATTACAGAATTTATGGAAACAGTTAAAGCCCTAACTAGTGATGATAATATGAATAAATTTAATGAAGAAGCACCTAGATATATGATTCCTGGAACTCATGGGACAACAATTACAAAAAAACAAATAATTAGTAAAATTCAAACTATTTTAATCAACCAATTAAATGGCTAAATATTAAACAATACCTCAATGAGGTATTTTTTTGTAATAAAAAATCCCTATAACATAGGGATATAAATATTATTGATTGTTAGAATCTTGATCAACGTATTTAGCAGCATCTTTTAGTTGTACACTAAAGAAATTTGTAACACCACGTGTTTGCATTGTTGCTGCAAAAAGTGAATCAACTCTTGACATTGTTCCAGTTCTGTGAGTGATAACAATGAATTGAGTTTGATTTTTAAGTTCTTGCAAGTATTCAGCGTATCTAATAACATTTGCTTCATCAAGAGCTGCTTCAACTTCGTCAAGAATACATAAAGGAAGTGGTCTTGCTCTTAAAATTGCAAATAATAATGAAATTGCAATTAAGGATTTTTCTCCTCCTGAAAATAGTCTTAAATTCTTAATACTTTTTCCAGGTGGTTGAGCAAAAATTGAAATTCCAGATTCTAAAACATTATTAGGATCAATGAATCTTACTTCAGCGCTACCACCTCCAAACATTGATTTAAATACTGCATTAAATTCATTATTAACATCATTTACTACACTAGTTAATCTAGTTACTATAATTTTATCTAGTTCAGAAATAGCTTCCATCAAGATGTTTCGAGTTGAAACTAATTCATCTCTATCAGCAACATATCTGTCATAACGTTCTTCAACACTTTCAAGCTGTTCAATAGCTTCTAAATTAACTGCACCAAGTTCAGCAATTTGTTCTCTTAATTCGGCAACTAATTCCCGAGCTTTTTCTACCGGAATTTCTAGTTTATAATTAGCTTCAGCATATTCAACAGTATATGAGTATTGGCTTGCTAATCTTTCGCGATAGTTCTTTAAGTTAATTTCAGAATTCTTGTAAATTGTTATCTTATTAGTAAAAGTATTATTTAACTCATTTAATGTAGTTTGGGTTTGATCTAAAGCTTCGCTTAAATGTAATAACTCAGCATCAAGTGTTTCTAAGAATTGATTTTTAATTGTTAAGTCATTTTTTACAACTGTGTATTCTTTATATAAATCATTTCTTTCTCCAATTAGGACTGATGGAGCAACTTCATCACGGTTTACTTCTAATAAATCAGTTTTTGACTTGAATTCATCAAGTTCTTTTTCCATTTGACCAATTAATAAGTTTTCTTGTCTTGACTCAAATGTATATTCATTTAAAGCAGTATTAACACGAGTGATTTCAGCATTGTGTTTTTCAATTAAAGCTTCATTATTAGCAATAATATTTGTCAATGAAGGTATTAATTGTTGTAATTGAGCAATTTTTTCATCTAGTCCAATGATGTTGTCACTTTCTTGAGCAGTTCCCCCAACAATAACACCACCAACGCGAATAATGTCACCATCTAAAGTAACTACCATATATTTACGTTCTAAAATATTTGAAATTTGGTTTGCACTCTCAATGTCTTGTACAATAACAACATTTCCTAGTAAAAATTTTGCAAGTACATCATATTGAGGATCATATTCAACTAAATCAGAAGCAACTCCGATGTAACCTGCATGATTTGAAGCGACTAATAAATAGTCATCACGCACAAATTTTTCTTTAATAGAAGTTAAAGGAATAAAGGTTGCTCTACCACCATTATTTTTCTTAAGAAATTCAACTGCTTTAACAGCTGTATTAGGCATATCAACTACAATGTGCTGTGAGGCACTAGCTAAAATAGCTTCAATAGCAGCTGTATAATCAGGTTGAACCTTAATTAAGTCTCTAACTAATCCCTTGTATCCTCTAAAGTTTGAGGCATTATCTACAATAGTTCTTGTACCTTTAAATAGGTTAGTTTTCTTGTTTTTGGTTTCGAGTAAGATTTGTAAATTAGTGTTTACTTGAGTATGTTTGGTTTTAGCATTATTTAAATCTACTTGCAAAGTATTAACTTTATTTGAAAGTTCTCTAACTTTGGCTTGATGTTCTTGAACTTTGTCATTTAAATTTTTAGCACTATCTCTGTGGTATTTTAAATTTTGTTCTAGCTCAATTATTTTAAGTGCATATGCTTTTGCAGTTTCTTCGTTTCCTACAGATAATTCACCACTTGCAATTAGCTCCATACGAGCATTTTGTTTTGTAATTGTAATTTCTAGATTTTCAAGTCTGCTTTTAATTGCACTTTGTTTACCTGTTAAAGAAGCAATTTCTTTACTTAGTTCATTTTTTTCCATTCTTTTTTCACCAATTTGACGTTGGTATTTAGAAATTTGAGCTAAATATGAATCTTTTGTTTCTTCAACCCCAGTTAGCTCTTTAGCTAATGCTTCGTAAGTTTTTTCATTAGTTCTAATTTCATGAGCTAAATAAGCTACTTCAACTTTCTTAAGTTCACGACTTTTATCTCTATAAATTAAAGCTTTTTCTGCTTGTTTTCTTAATGGAACTAATTGTTTTTCCAATTCATTAATTGTTGGTTCAATTTTTCCAATAGATGCATCAGCGCTTTGTAATAATCTTAAAGATTCAGTTTTCTTGAATTTAAATTTAGAAACTCCAGCAGCTTCTTCAAAAATTGCTCTACGTTCTTCATCTGAAGATTCAGCAATATCCGAAACTGTTCCTTGAGAAATAATCGCTAGTGAGCTTTTCCCAATTCCTGTTTCCATAGCAATTGATTTAATATCTTTAAAACGACATGGTTTACCATTTAAATAGTAATTATTAATTCCTTTTCCACGGAAAAGTTCGCGTGTAATAACAACAGTGTCATCATCAATTGAATTATCAGAATCCTTGTTATCAAAAGTTAGAGTTACACGAGCAAAGTCCATTGGTTTTGCAGTTTTAGATCCAGCAAAAATTAAATCTTGCATTGAATCTCCACGCATTTCTTTTGAGCTTTGTTCACCTAATACTCATTTGATCGCATCGTTAATGTTACTTTTACCAGAACCGTTAGGTCCAATGATTCCAGCAACACCACCATCAAAGCGTAAAACTACTGGTTCAGCAAATGATTTAAAACCATGTGCTTCAATTTTGATTAATTTCATATAGACTTCCTTTATATAATTTCATCCTTTAATTTAGCTAATGCATCTAAAGCTGCATTAGTTTCGGCTTCTTTTTTGCTTATACCTAAGCCCACTCCGTAAATTTGACCATCATGTATTGCTTGAGATTGAAATGAAGGATGGTTAAATTGATCCGGAGGTGCAATTTGGATTGTATTATATGTAATACTTTCTTTACTTGTGCTTTGAAAGTATTCTTGTAATGCACCTTTAGGATCTTTGTTATCTGCGTTATGCAGTTCAATAATTCGATCCTTCAGATAACGGAACACAAAGTCAGCTGCCACCTTTAATCCTTGGTCAATATAAATTGCACCAACCATTGATTCAAAAATATCTGCTTGTACCTTAAAACTGTTGACAACTGAATCACGCATTTTTCCAGGTCCAGTTTTTAAAATATCTAATAAACCAATTTCTCGAGAAATATATGATAGGTATTCGGTTCCAACTGTTTGAGCTCTAAGTCTAGATAAGTCACCTTGTGTTAATTTTGGATAAGCTTTATACATAAAACTTGAAGTTAATAATTGCAATACAGCATCTCCTAGGTATTCTAATCTTTCATAATTTTCAAAACCTTTGCGATTATAACTTGGGTGTGTAGTTGCCAATATATAAGGCTCATAAGAATTTGGAACAATATTATGTTCTTCTAAAAATTGATTAAGTGAGGCAGATTTTCTAATTTTCATCATTTACCTCCACATTAACAGATTCTTTTAATTTTTCTAATAAATTAGCTTCTAATGCAAGCTTCATATTGTTTAAGGCATTATAGTAAGCAAGTGCATCACTGCTACCATGTGCCTTTAATGCTAAAGCATTTACACCAAGCACTCAAGCACTAGCAATTGAACGATAATCAAGTTTATTGGCTACAGCTTTAAATGCAGGTTTAAGTAATAAAGCACCAATTTTTCTAAGTAAGCTTGGTTTGATTTCTTCTTTTAGCATATGTTTAAAACTAGAGATAGCACCTTCATAACTCTTAATCATAACATTACCTGCATATCCATCGCATAGCACAACATCACATTTACCCTTAAATAAAGATTTAGGTTCCATGAAACCAAGATATTCAAAATCTAAAGCTTGTTTAAGGATTTGATGAGCCTCTTGAGTAGTGCTATTTCCTTTATACTCTTCTGTACCGATATTAATTAAAGAAACTTGAGGGCGTGGGACTTGTCACATAGCTTTGCAATAAGCTGTGGCCAAAGAAGCTCATTCCACTAAAAATTCAGTTTTAGTTTCTAAATTAGCCCCAACGTCCAAAATAACAAATTTACGATTATTGCTTGCTGTTGCAATTGGCATGAAAGCTGGACGAGACACCCCGGGTAATCTTTTAGCCTTTAGAGTTAAAGTTGAAATATAAGTTCCACTATCACCACTAGATAAGATTGCATCAGCTTCCTTATTTAATATTAAATCTAAAGCTTGATTCATAGAAGTGTCTTCCGCCATTGATTTGCGAATATTTCTTGGATCGCTAGGTTTGTTTGCGTTTTGTATCAATTCTAAGTTATTAGCATTATTTAGGCTAGTTACTTCTTTAATATCCCCTACCAGTTTAACTAATATATCAGGATTTTCGCTAGCAAATCTTTGCGCTCCTAAAAAACATTCAAGAACACCTTTATCATTTCCATTAGCATCAAAAGCAATTGTGTATTTATATTTCATTATTCTATCCCTATCAAGAATTGATATGTTGGTTGATTACCTTCAACAATATCAACTTCACAGTCATAAGTAGCATTTATGTAGTTTGAAACCTCTTCAGCTTCACCTAAATTACTTTCATCTCCGTAGTAGATTGAAACTAATTCACTACTTGGCTTGATACTGCTTTTTAAAATTGCCTTAACAGCTGCCATTACTGTAGTATGTGAAGAAATAATTTTTCCATCAATAATTGCTAAGTATGAGCCATTTTTAATTTTAACTCCATTTAAAGTTGTATTTCTAATCGCTTTAGTTACTTCTCCAGTTACAACTGTAGAAATTGATTCTTCAATCATTTCAATATTTTCTTCAGCACTTAAATCGTGGTTAAAGTTTAACATGGCTGTGATACCTTGTATTTGAGATTTAGTTGGTACAACTAAAACATTTTTATTATCAATAACTTGTGCTACTTGTTGAGCAACCAAAATAATGTTGGAATTATTAGTTAAAACAAAAACTGTTTCAGCATTAACATTATTAATTGCATTAATCAAATCTTGTGCAGATGGATTTTGAGTTTGACCACTTTCGACAATAAAGTCGCAGCCTAATTCCTTCATGCGTTTTACAATTCCACTTCCAAGGTTACATGAAACTACACCGCATAACTTACGAGTTTCATTGTTTTGCACTTCTTGTTTCATTTTCTCAGCATTGGCTTTTGAATAATTAGCTTGTAAAGTCATATTTTCAGATTTAATTTTAATAAATTCACCATATTCTTGAGCTAGGTTTAATAATTTTCCTGGTTTAATTGCATGACCATGCACTTTAACTAAATTATCATCATTAACAACCACTAGTGAATTAGCAATTTTTTCAAGACGCTTAGTGAAACTTTCTTTATCAAATTTTTCAGGATCATCTAAATCAATTAACACTTCAGTACAATATCCAAATTCACCTTCATAAACTTCAGTTTCACTAATAAAGTTATTAATATCATCGTTTTGTTCAGAGATTGCAACAAAACGATTATGTAAAGCTTCATTAATTCCTCATAAAATTGTATAAAGTCCTTCTCCACCACTATCTGTCACCCCAACTTCTCTTAGGGTTTTTAGTTTGTTTGGAGTCTCATCACAGCTTTTACGCGCAAAAGCTAAAGCTTTATCAAAAAATTCAACGTATGAAACATTTTTTCCCTCGAATACTAACTTTAAATTTTCGGTTGTTTCACGAATAACTGTTAAAATTGTTCCTTCAACAGGTTTAAATACTGATTTATATGCTCTTGCTGTTGCACCTTCAAAGGCTTGGATTAAGTCAGCAGTATTTAGATTTACCTTATCAGCTGTACCTAATGCAAACCCTTTAAATATTTGAGAAAGAATAACTCCTGAGTTACCTCTAGCTTCATAAATCATATCATGGGCCATATCACTTAGGATTTTTGACACAGGCTGATTTGCATTTCCCTCGAGGTTAGTTACAGTAGCTGCTATCGTAGAAGCCATATTTGTTCCTGTATCACCATCAGGAACTGGAAAAACGTTTAAAGCATCTATTTTATTTTTGGCATTAACTAAAGCGTTAGCACCTGAAATTAAAGCATTCGATAAAACTTCACCAGTTAAGATATTTTTATCCTGCATTGTTTACTCCTTTAATAATTACTGTTAGATTTAATAATTTCAATTTCTTTTTCTTTAAAGCAAAATCAATTTGTTTAAATAATTGTGTGACAATAAATTTAGCTGAGACCCCATCTAAAATTGTAAAAGCCAGTTGTAAGCTTAAACCAGTTGATGAGGTTGTGATATTAATTAGTTCAGGTAAGAGCTCTTGACACTCATCTAACTCATCACAAGGTTTGTCTAAGTCTAGTGTCGGTTTATGTAACTTGACAATCCCAGGAACTGCAGATAATGAATCAATGCATAATTGTTTGATTTCTGAAATTTCCATATATTTTCTCCATTTTAATTAGTATGTATATTTTACCTTATTTTTTAATATATACTATAGTATATATTTCAAGTTATCGAGAAATAAAAAAAGTACTAAATTAGTGCATTTTTCCAGCAAAATAATATAATTAAATTATGATCACTGTTGATAAAGCGATTGTTATGGATATTTCCGAATATGAAGATAACAAATTTTTGGTTACTTTCTTTGGCGCACGAGGTACTTTTGCGCTATATGCGCAAGGTTTAAATAACCCAAGATCTAAAAATCGAAGCAATCTAATTCTGGGTTCAATTGTTGAACTTGAATATTTTAAAGCTCGCTTTGATACTAAAGTAGGAAAACTAAAAAAAGCCACTTTAGTTAAATTGTTTGACATTAGTAAACTAGATAATTCATTATTTTTTGCTAAACTAACAACAATTTTTTCTTATATAAAAACACAAAATCATATTTTTGCTGAATATGATCGCTATTTTGATGACATAGCCAAATATGATAGTAAAAAAGTGCTGACTTATTTTATAGCTCAGTTACTTGTTAATCAAGGACTTTGCAATTATTTTAATAGATGCAGAATTTGTGGCAGCACTAGAAACTTTATTTCTTTTGACGTTCAATATGGTGGTTTTATTTGTAATAAACATGAAGGTGATGAACCTTTAATGGATATAAAATTATTACAATGTATTTGGTCTTCATTCCACAATTTAAATTCTTATGTTTTCCAAGTATCCGATTCAATTAATAAATATATTTTACATACTTACGTTAGTTTTTTACGTCTAATAGGAATTTGAGTCATTATTTAGTGAATTTGAATATAATAAATAACATATTCCTTATTTTAGGTATAGCTACAATTAAAATGAGCTTAGTTTCATTAAGAAGTTAAATGATTTGATCTATTCAAAATTAAAATTAGTGTCAAAATATGAAAAGTTTTCACATTTTATGAAAACTATGTGGAAAATTTCATAAAATAGCAAGAAAAGCATTTGAACTTTATCTAAACAATATAATCATTATGTGAGAATTAATTTCTTACATAATGATATGTTAGGAAATTAGAATATCAAATTTACAGCTAATAAATATTATGCTCTAATGATGATTTCTATTGAAATTTACATGACAGAAAAAATCAAAGACACAAATTTAATAATCAAATCTTGTTTTATTAGTTTTGCATTTTTAATTTTAGTATTAATGTGTATTCCAGGACAAGTGTTGATTACTGAAATAACTAACGGACAGAAACCAATACATCATTTCTATAACTTTAACACTTCAGCAAGCACTAACTTTTCGGGTGCTATTACAAGCACAATAATGTATAGTTGAATTATTTTTATTGCTATATTTATGCTTGGAGACCTAGTTATAGAAAAACAAGTTAAAGCAGTCAAAATTACATTCACTGTAATTAAATATCTATTTATGATATTCCTGTTTATTATTGATTGCTATATGTTGGCTTACTTATCAAGTTCAAGTGTTAAATCACTTGATCGTTTACCATTTGTAATTGGCTCATTAATAGTATTAGAATTGATTGCTATTAGTAGTGTAGACATATTAACTTGATACAAGATTATTAAATAAAAAGAAGTACTTTAGACTTTTTAAAATAAAAAACTAATATCCCTAAAACATAAGGATATTAGTTTTTTTTAAATGTGCCCTATAACTCTAACAAATTCTTCTCAATCTTGGTCATACATACAGTCGTATTTTTCACAGTATTCTCTAATAATTTCATCTCATTCTTCTCTAGAGACTTGTAGGTCCATACCATTATTTGGTGCTGTTGACTGAGCCATGATTATTAAATAATGTAAAAAAGCATGTTCTTTTATATCAACAATAATAGATAGTCCGTTATCATATTCTTCTTTATATTCTGCTTTATAAATTACCCCTGATATAAATATCTCATCTATATGATGTCTTTGGTAGAATCATTGATCACCAAGATATCTGTAATTTTCAAAATAATTAGATATTTTTAATTTTTTAAAAATTGAAACATTGTAATTTGGTTCGAGCGCTTTGTATTTCTCAATTAACTTATCAATTACTTCAAAATACTTCTTTACATAGTAATAATCAACATTAACATATTGAAATGTTGCATTATCAAGAAACCCTTTTTGTTTTACTTCTTCCAATGATTCCAATATAGTTATTCCATCTAAGTTATTTGCCATCACATCCTCCATTAGTAGTTCTTATACTCATATTTTACGCCTTCCCCAATATTTTCAAAATCATATTAAAAAAGAAGCTTAAGCTCCTTTTGTAAGTAATTTGTGTAATGTAACAATTTGTTCTACAGTAAGTTGTTGAATACGAATATTATCATCATATCCCATAGTTTTATATGCAGCTAAAATTACTTCTTTAGAATATTGTGTGCTTAGTGCATATGAAAGTTTTTTACGTCTATTAGCAAAGCATAATTTGAAAAAATCTTTATGTTTATTTCAATCTTGGGAGCTAATTTCTGGTTTAAAAATTAAAGAAATAATTGCTGAATCAACTTTTGGTGCGGGCGCAAAGCATCCTCTCGGAACAATAAATTCGATTTTGCAATTTGCTAAGTATTGTGCTGAAACTGATAATTTTGAATAGTCACTTGAATTAATTTTGGCACATATTCTTTGGGCCACCTCTTTTTGCACCATTAAAAGCACACCCTTAAATTTTTCTTTGTGCTCAAAAACTTTAAAAAGAATGTCTGTGGTTATATAGTAAGGAATATTAGCAATTAAGTAACTTTCTTCAATATTATTTAGATCGCTTTGTAAAAAATCTTGATGGATTAAATGGAATTTAGGGTCATGTATTTCTGCATTTAATATATCAACCATATCTTGGTCAATTTCATATGAAATAACACTTTTAGCACTAGGTAGTAGTGCTTTTGTTAAAGCTCCACGGCCTGGTCCAATTTCTAAAACATTTTGATTAGTAATTGGAAAAACTTGTACTATTTTATTAATAATATTTTGATCTTGTAAGAAATTTTGACCAAATTCTTTTTTAGCAAATCTTGGTTTGTTATTTTTCATCTTTTAGTCCAAATAAAGTTCTTAAATTACGATTGATACGATCCACAAATTTTTCAGCTCCAACTTGTTTAATTCCCGCCATGTAATAAGCTACAAATAATACAGTATTAGGTTCATTTAACTCCCCTGTATAAGGATGGACTCTTAAATAAGGTGCGTCGGTTTCAGTTAGCAAGCGTTCTAAAGGTAGATAAGAAATCACTTCTCTAGCTTGAGTATTTGTACCATATGTTATTGAACCACTAAATGAAAAATATAAATTAGGAAATTGTTCAAACTTTTTGGCTCATTCTAATGTACCACTATATGTGTGTAACATACATTTTGTATTTGGATATTTACTTAGTATAGCAAATACATCTTGATAAGCTAAATCACAATCTTCTTTATCACGAATATGAATTACAGCAGGCAAATTATATTTATTGGCTAAAATAATTTGATTAGTTAATGAATCAATTTGATTTTGGCGACTTGGAGCATCCTGGTAATAGTAATCAAGCCCAATTTCACCAATCCCAACTACATCCTGAGTTAATAGTTCTTCAACTTGCTTATAATCATTTCCATCAATTCCAGATTCAGGGTGAATCCCAATAATGGGCTTGATAATATCATATTTTTTAGCTAGTTCTAGCACCTCTTTGTTTTCTTCTGGATGCCCACCATTAACCATTAGAAAATCAATTCTATTGTGATGTGCCTGTTCGACAATCATATCAATAATATCTGGAGATTTATAATAGTTAATGCTTATGTGATTATGAGCATCAATAAATTTATTACGTTTCTTTCCCATTTTACTTACCTAAACAGAAGTTGCTAAACATTATGTCTAGCAAGTCTTCTCTGTTTACATTTCCTTTTATATTTTGTAGTGCATCTCATGCAGCATATAAATCTACAATAATAACATCAAATGTATAATATAGCTCTAGAGAAGCTTTAGCATTTTTTAAGCATTCTAAAGCTTGCTTAATTAATGATAATTGTCTTGTGTTAGAAAAAATTCTTTCATCAAAAATATCAATGTTAGCAAAGTTAGCTACTAATGCTTGTTCTAAGGCAGAAATATTATTTTCAAGTGCTGAAATTTTAACAAGTCCCGGTTCATTGTAACTATCATCCAAATCAATTTTATTAAGTACTTTGATATAGAATTTTCCGAGTTCTTTAGCACGAGCTTGAACTTGTAAGTCAAATTCATCCATCCCTTGTACAGTGTCAATAACATGTACTACTAGGTCAGATTTTTCAATTTGTTCAAGTGATTTCTTAATTCCAATTTGCTCAATTTTTTCTTCAGTTTTTCTTAATCCAGCTGTATCTACAAGTTTAAATAACATATCATTAATTTTATAAGTAGCTTCAACTAAATCACGTGTGGTGCCTGCAATATCAGTAACAATTGCTTTGTCTTCAGAAAGCAAGCTATTTAAGATGCTACTTTTGCCAACATTTGGTTTGCCTAAGAAAGCCACCTTAACACCTTCGAAAACATAACGAGAATCTTCTGAAATTTTAACTATATCAGAAAGTTTTTTGATTAAGCTTGCCAATTTGCTTAACATTACTTGATTATCCATTTGTTCCACATCTTCATATTCTGGGTAGTCAATGTTTACTTCACAAGTTCCAATTAATAATGCTATTTCATTAAGGAATTCGTCAATCATAGTCGATGTTTTTCCCTTAAACTTATTTACTGAAGCGCTGGCTTGGGAACCAGTTTGGGCCATGATTAAGTCATGAATTGCCTCAGCCTTAACTAGATCCATTTTTCCATTAAGAAAAGCTCTACGAGTAAATTCTCCTCTTTCAGCTAATCTGGCGCCATTTTGCAATAAAAGCTCTAGAACTTTATTAGTTACTATAATTCCACCATGACAGTTAATTTCAATTAAAGGCTCTCCAACATAGTTATTATATGTAACTGATCCATCAGGATTTGGCTTGCCCAAAAATCACATTACTAGCACTTCGTCTACTAATGTTTCTCCATCATAAATGTGTCCATAAGTTATATTATGGTCACTTCCCATTCTTCCTTTATAAATTTTAGAAATAATTTCTTTTACATCAGGGCCTGCTAATCTCACTATAGAAATAGGTTGGTTAATGTGTGAACCCGAACTAATTGCTGCTATATTATCATACATAGCTATATTTTATTAAATTAATCAATTTAGTTAAATATTTTATTTTGCTACCGAATAATAGTTTAAATTTATTAAAAAGCCATATCATATACTAATATGATATGGTAAATTTTTACTTCTAATTTATTTTTGCTGCTGCTTCTTTATAGAAAATAGGTACTCAACAATCAGTAATTTTGATTTTGGCTCATATTTCACTATATTTTGTATTGATTGCTAGATTATCATTTAACACCCCTACAGGTAACTGTAATTCTAAGCTAGTTTCATTATTTTTAATGTTACCAATGTAACGGAATAATTCTTCAAAAAAGTTGTAGCTGTATTTATCTTGTCTAATTAAATTAGATTTAAATTCAATTGAATTAATATCTTTATTTTGTTTACCATTTAAATTGCTTGCATTGTTTATTGATAATATATATGCAATTGCGGAAGCGATTAATGGTTGATATTCATTTTTAAACATTGAAAATGTTAATGGAATTGCATTGTTTAAAGTTATCCCAATATCAAGAACATTTGGCAAAGCTTTATTTCTTTCTATTGTATAGTATTGATCAAACTTATTAGAAAACTTTAGTGAAATGTCTAGTACAAAGCCTTCATTTTCTTTTATGGCTTTAATTTCCTTTAAATAAATAAGGCTGTAATCTTCATTATCTTTTAAAGCTTTTAGTACATATTCCCATGAATATATAATACTTGATATTTTTTCAGTGTTGTATTGAAGTCACCCATAACGACTATATATTTTATCCGTAGTAAGAAATGGAATTTTGGCATCATCATCAGAATTATGTGGTAGTGTTTTTATTAAAGGGTCATTATTTTTTTCATTAATATCAGACTGAATTTTATTTTTTATTTCAGATAAATCTCCATTAGGAAAATCAAAAATCGAAATTGCAGCATTATTATATTTTTTTATATTGTTCAAGATATTTCACAAATTACTATTTGTTAATGGTACAAATTTTGAGTCCTCTTGAACAATATCAGGATCTACTATATATGCACTTGGGACTACTATTTTTTTAAAAAGATCTTGAATATTATTTATTCAAAATATATTTTGGCCTAAACTATTTTGTTTATAGCTTTGAACAATATCTAATATATATTGAATGTAGTTGTTCAATATATAAAGATTGGTTAAGTTATTATTTGTATTAACAAATACCATATTGTATGCATCATCAACATTATAATATTCTTTGTAATCGGTGCTAATGGCGGATTTATTAAATTCTTTAATGCTATCCTGTTGACTTAAAGCATCATATAAGTTTTTAACTAACATTTTATATCATTGCTTATCACTATGTTTTTCATTGTATTTTAATATTTTTTCAACATTTGCTCAATCAATAAAAGCTGATGCATTTATTGAAATTTTTTTATTAAACTTAGAATCAACTTTTGGAAATAACAAATTAATGTTGCTGATGGTTTTTGAATTTGACTTTTTAAGTTCATTGTAATTAGCTGCTAATTGTGCGTTTTTATACAATTTTTGTCCATTTAATTCTAGTTGTTCTTTCTCATTACATGAAGACAAAATAATTGGTAGTGTAGCAAAACTTCCAATTACTGCAAAAGATAAAATAGTTTTGATTTTTCTCATTATCGAACCCCTATAATTTATTAAGTCATAATCAACTCAGAATCATTCATTTTTATAATATGGTTTAGAAATATCTATTTATGTTCCATTTCTAATTCATTATATCCTTCAAAAATAGACAGTTGATTAGCGAAAACTTCAATTCTAGTGAGTATTTTTTCGTTTTCTTTATAGCTTACACTATCGAGTGGCACAATCATTTCTAAACTAGTTTGATTTTTCTCAAATTGTCAAAGTTGATTTAATAGTTCATCAAAAAACATACAACTGAATTTATCTTTTAATAATAAGTCATATTTAAAATCAATTTCATTAATATCTTTATTCTTAGGATTGAAAGGTTTTATCGCAGTAATATTCATTCATAATGTATATGCTATTGCATTTCGTATTAATTTTCCATAATTTTTTTTGAAACTTCTAAAACTTAATGGTAAATTATCATCAAGAATTATCTTTATACTCGTTTCATTTTTATTCTTATTTGTGTTTTCTATTTTATAGTTTTTAACTCAACTATTAGGTATGTTAAATTTAATATTTAAGAAATAATTATTATTGTCCTCTATAATTTTTTCTTTTTGCAAAGAAATTATGGTGTAATCTTTATTTGAATTGATTTTTTCGATAATTTTTTTTCAACTCCAAATAGTATCTACAGGATTTATTTTGGACATTAAATCTGCCTCAATATTATATCAGGATACGCTATTATCCTCCGGTAAGCTGTCTTTGTTCTTCTTATTTATTTCGTAATGTTTTTTATTTATTTCTTGATACTCAGAATCTGTTAAATCAAAAGGAGACATTATTGTGCTTATAAACTGATTTTTATTTTTAAGAATATCTCATAAATTACTATTTTTTAATGATAAAAAATTTGAATTATTTTCAACAACAATTGGGTCAATTATATAAGCACTTGGAACCACTAATTTCTTAAGAATATCTTTTATGTTATTTAATCAATTTATACTGTTGGTATTTTTACCTCCTTTCTTTCCTTCGATAATACCTAAAATATACTTTATATAATTATTTAATATATAAGAATTTACCAAATTATTTTCATTTAAAATAATTTTGTGGGATATATGTGCATGCAAATCAAATGCTCAATCTTTATATTCAGGATCTAAAACTAATGAGTCTTTAATGTTCCTGTTGTTTATTACAGCATCATATAAGTTTCTAACTAACATTTTATATCATTCTTTATCACTATATTTTTCGTTGTATTTTAATATTTTTTCAACATTTGCTCAATCAATAAAAGCTGATGCATTTATTGAAATTTTTTTATTAAACTTAGAATCAACTTTTGGAAATAACAAATTAATGTTGCTGATGGTTTTTGAATTTGACTTTTTAAGTTCATTGTAATTAGCTGCTAATTGTGCGTTTTTATACAATTTTTGTCCATTTAATTCTAGTTGTTCTTTCTCATTACATGAAGACAAAATAATTGGTAGTGTAGCAAAACTTCCAATTACTGCAAAAGATAAAATAGTTTTGATTTTTTTCATTTCTTCTCCTGTAAACCAAAAATCCTTTATTAATGCTTAATTAATATCCATTAGCAATATTTTGGTTAATAATATATTAGGTGTTATAAATAATTTACCTACATTTATTATATTCTTTTAATTCCAATATCTATAGGTATGTGGAAATTTTCCACATATCTTGACACTTAAAATATAGTACTAAAGGTCTTATTTTTGCATTCATTGAATTTTTTTTATTTTTGCAGTGATATAATTAAAATATTAAGCAAAAATGAATATAAAAGTTATGTTTTAAAGAGATTTCTTATCCCATTTTGTGCTTAATTTACTAAAAAATAAAGAGGTAATATGGGAATTAAAAAAGAATATACAAGACAAAAAATTAAAACTTCTTTACTTGCTTTTGCATTTTTGTATCGAATCAAAAAACCATGACAAAAAATTTTAGTAATGACCATAATTGGAACTATTATGGGGCTATTCGGGGTATTGTTACTTCAAAATACTGGATTATATGCACTTGGATTAGAAGCTTTTGGTCAAGGTATTGGTAGTTTCTTTTTATATTACATTCAATCCAAAAACCCAGACTCTAATTTAGGTTACATTGTGTTTAACCTTTGCTTCTGATTAATTTATTTTATTTTAAATATTCCTTTGTTAATCTTGTCATGAAAGAAAATTTCACATAGTTTTACCATTTACACAGGTTACTACTTATTTATCTTTACATTAGCTGGGGTAATTTTTGGTTTTATTCCCGGAATTAATGAAGTTTATTTATTCACTAACTTAAAAGCTAATTCACCAGCAATTTTTGTTCAAAATGAAGTACAAGTTGTGTTATGAAACTATGATAAAGACGCAATTAAACACATGGCCATATTCTTATATTCACTTTGTTGAGGTATGCTGCAAGGAATTGCGGCTGTATCTTGCATTATTATCGGATCTTCAACTGGTGGTTTCGATATTTACGGAATGTATATTGCTAAAACTAAACTAAAAGATATTGGCACAGTGTTCCTCTTTTTAAACTTTATATCATTAACTCTTGCCAACATTATGGGTTCTTATGTTCCGGCCTCAATGTCATTAGCACAAAAATCCTTAGATGGAAATAATCCATGAGCACTTGATATTTTCTTTAATTTAAATTATGTCTCAGGGTTTTTTATGTTATTAATTAATGCCTTTATTGTTAACTTTACTTATCCAAAAAATAAATTAGTGCAAACTCAAATCTTCTGTGATCATCCTTTCCAATTAATTGAACAAATTAATCAACTTTCAAATCGTACTTATACTTTTTCGATTGTAGAAGTAATTGGAGGGTATTCTCGTGCTAAGAAATATATGATTACAACTAATACACAATATTTAGATGCAGCAGATTTATTCTTAGTAACGAAGAAAATAAATAAGGATTTATTTATTTCAATTTTGGATCTTAAAAAAGGTGATGGTTACATGTTTATTGAAAAATAAAATATTGCTCATATATTGGGCAATATTTTATTTTTACTTGGTTTTATGCTTTAAAAATTAAAAATTTTATATAAAAAGTGCTTAATTTAAAATAAATATGCTATATAATATTAAACGTATGGGGCAGTACTCAAGAGGCTGAAGAGGTGGTCCTGCTAAGACTATAGGGGAGGCAACTCCCGCGGAGGTTCAAATCCTCTCTGTCCCGCCAGTAATTACTAGGAAACTAGTTTTTTTTATGCATTTTCGAATTTAAAATGAAAATATGGAACAAAAACTAATTTTCCACATTTCAACAGAATTATTTTCTAAAAAATATTTTTTTGTTCTATAATATAGGTATAAACAACAAACATATACCTTAGAGAGGAATAAAAACATGACAAAAAAAGAATTCATTAATGAAGTATCAGAACGTTCAGAATTTACACCTAAAGATGTAGAAAAAGTATTCGATGCTATGGTTTTCGTTCTAAAAGAACAATTAATTATGGAAGAAAAAGTAAGACTATCACACCTAGGTATTTTCTCTACTTCAATCAAACCAGCTAGAACAATGTCAAATAAATTTAAGAAATCTGCAGTTGAACCAGACTACATCGAAGTTCCACAAAGACGTGTTGTAAAATATACACCTTCTAAATACTTACGTGACTTAGTAGACTTCAAAGCTTAATTAAGAATATTTAAAAAACCAGGAAACTCAAGAATTAGTTTTCTTGAGTTTTTCTTTATTTCTTCATATGGTATTGATTTATGATTTTGATACTGTTGCATTATATAAGATAATGTCACTAAATAAAACTCATTATAAAGAGAAAAATAAACAATAACAAAAGCAACCCCATTATGAGTGGCAATTAATTCTAAATAAGCTAATTGGTGTGTTTGAAAGTTGTTTAGATCTAAACGATTTTCATTAGTACTTTTTGCTTCAAAGCAAATGAATTTACCTTGATACATCCCAATATAATCTACTGTAGACTTCCTTAAGCTAAAAGTTCCATGAAATTTATTTTTATTACTACGTGCAAGTGCTTTTAATTTTATTGGTGTAGACTTTTTCTCAATATAAGCAATATCGTTATTTCAATAATAAGTTAGTGTTTGATTAATAATTGTTTCTAAAAACATTCCTCGATTTTTATTGTTCATATATACTAATAAATTAAAAATATGCTATTGTGAACAAAAAATGAACTTTTCTCTACTTTTGTTCACTTTTTGCATAATAAAATTGCAATTTTAAAACAAAAAATCTTATAAAATATGCTGCATTTATATTTAGGTTTTAAATTTAAATTTAATAAAATATATTAAGAAGGTAAAAATGAATAAAATTTTAATAATTGGTAACTGAAAAATGAATTTAACATATACAGAAGCTGAAATGTATATCGCTAAAATTAAGGATCTTTATCAACAAAATGCTTCAGTTTTTAATGACAAAGTCAGTTTCGGAATCGCAGCTCCTTACACGTGTTTGCCTGCCTTCAGAAACCTTAAATTAGATAATTTTGTCTTAGTTGCTCAAGATGTTTCAAGTCATTTAGATGGCTCTTATACAGGGGACGTTAGTGCCACTATGCTTAAGGACTTGAATGTCTCATACGCTATTATTGGGCATAATGAGCGCAGAGCTTACCATAAAGAGGATAATGCATTAATCAATGCAAAAGCTAAACAACTCATTTCAAATGGTATTACTCCAATAATTTGTGTCGGAGAAGACTTGCATGACTTTGAAAGTAGCCAAACTAAAAACGTAATTAAGCAACAAGTACTTGAGTCCAGTGCTAATTTACCACATGATAAATTTGTCATTGCTTATGAGCCCGTTTGAGCTACTGGTACAGGTAAATGTGCTTCATCATGCCAAGCGCAAGAGATTTCTGAATACATTCGTTCTTTAGTGGGTCAAAACTGTCACATTTTATATGGCGGAAGCGTAACTGAAACTAACGTAACTAAATTAATTAATAAAGATGATATTGATGGATTCTTAATTGGCAAAGCTTCATTAAATGTTAAACAATTTTTTGACATACTAATGGAAGTAGCAAATAATGAAAAACAATAAAATTAAAGTCTTTATCGATTTTGAAGCAATTACCAATAACTTTTTAAAACGTTTACCCGGCAACTTAAATATTCAATTTCTACCTTATTGCTATACAATTGGCATGTATCGTGAAAATGATTTAAATAAAGGTTTTATGACCAAAACTTCAATGATGTCATTTAAGAATTTTAATTATCGTGCTTATCTAAATAAGCTGAAATCAAATTTACTAAATGATTTATCTATTCTAGCTAAAGAAGAGATTTCTACAGCTAATTTAAATGATAAAGTCGAATTTTACGGTTGAAATCCCCAAATGGAAAATATTATTTTAAATAAGCTATTTAGCATTAATTGTTTTAATGCTTCAAAATACAATGGTAAGCGCTTATTATCATTAAAAATCGTTGTTCCTCATTTGCATAAGGATGACTATTTCACAGCTACTAGAAGCCTATTTGAAGCTAAACAGCCAGATGTAGATTTAAGTATTTTTGATGATCCAGGTTTTGCAGCAAGCTTTTTAGGTTTTATTCGTTTTCAATTATTTAATAAAACTAAAAAGTCAACTAATAAATTAAACTTGACATTACAAGATTTGCAAGTTATTGATACCGATATTGTTAATTATAATAAAGATGATGTACTGAAACTAGATTATTGTTATCGTAATCAAGATATCATTCTACAGCGTTCAAATCACTTAAATACCATTGATTCAAATATTAATAAAACTACATCAGCCCTTTCACATCAAAAGAAGTTGCTAAATAACTTTACAAAATATGCTAAAAAATGTGAAAAAGTTAATGATGATGATAAATTGTTAGCTTTGGAAAAATATGCAAATGATAAAATTCATGAATGTAATTTGCTTTTAAAGTTTATTAAAAATCTCCCTGAAAATGTTGCTTCACTTGAGGATGCAATCATGTGAGCTGAGTTAAAAATCGAAGCAACGAATGATAAAATTGAGCATTTTAAAAAAGAACGTAAGGAATTTTAAATTACTGGTTTACCAGTATTTTTTTTATAAAAAAATGTGCACTAGGCACATTGTAATTATTATAGGTATGTTTCACTAGGTTTTAATAATTCAAGAGGGAATTCCACAACAATTTTTTTACCAAATGATTCAAGTTCTACAACAGCAATATCTTTATCAACATCAATTAAAGCAATAGGTCCAATTTCACCTTTATATGGTCCATTTATTACCTCAACAAGGTCACCTAATTTAAGTCCAAGTAAATTTTTACCTTCATTAAATAGTTTTAAGTATTCAGCTTCAGCTTTAATCATTTTTCTAATTTCGCTAGCTGATACAGGGGTTGGTTTAGCCCCTTTTCCTGATGAACCAATAATACCAGTAACATATTGAGTGTTACGAATAACATATCAAGCCTCATCAGTCATGTCCATATTAGCGAAGATATATCCTGGGTACATATTTACATATTTAATTTTGTAAGGTTCGCCAATACGTTTCTTTTCCATTTCTTTAGGTGTTAGTGTTGGCTTTGAGTACATTTTAAAAGCACCAAATTCTGTTGCTTCTTGGTTAAATGAATCAGCAACATTTTCAGCCACAATTCTGTTTTTTAATGATTCTAGAACTTGTTCTTCTTTTCCACGAATAGTAGAAATCATATATCATTTAAAATTTGTATTCATCTTGTCTCCTTATTTTGCTGCACCAATTGCAGATCATAATGATGTAAATCCTATTGTTACACCATACACAAATAAAGCAAATATTACTGTAAAGATTATTATTTTAGCTAAATTTTTTCAGTTTTCTTTTGGTGAAGATCATCTAACACGTTTAATGTCTTTGACAATCTTACGAAAGAAATATCTTTTTTTGCGATTTTTTCATCTTTCTTTTAAAGATGGCTTTTTTTCCTCAACTACTACACTAGTATCAGTTGTTTCAGGCATTTCAACTTGTGTTTCATTTTCTAAACTCATTATACTTCCTCTTTATGTAGTGAGTGCACTTTACAGCGTGGACAGAATTTTTTAATTGTAATTCTCTCTGGATTACCTGCGCTTTTAACTGTGACATAATTCTTTTTACGACACAATTCGCAAGCTAGTGATACTTTATTATTTTTCATATGTTTATTTTATCATAAGTTGCAAAATTTGCTTCTTTTTAATGTAAAACTTTATAAGTTTTATTACATTTTACGTAATTTAGTTATTTTTTCAAAAATGTAGAAATTTCTACATTTTTTTATGCCTGAAAAATAGGAATAAACAAATTAAAAATTAACTTGAAATATTATTTTTTTGTACTAGAATTAATATGTAATGGTTAATGTAACATATAAAAAGACTGAATTAAAATATGGTTTCAGTGACTTTATTAGTCTATTACACATTTTGACAATTTTAGGGCACAAGAATACTGCCATGAGCAGCTCTGAAATCGCTAAAAATGCCAACATTAATCCTGTTAAAGTCAGATTAATATTACAAGCAATTGATGACAATGATTGGATTATAAAAAGTCGAGGTCGTAAAGGAGGGTATACCTTGAATGTAGGTTTAAATGACATCAAATGCAGCGACTTGCTAGATGTATTAGACCTAAAGTTAATTAATAAAACTTGGGCCAGTGGTCTCAAGGAATCTGAATGCGTGATCTCACGAAACATAGAAGCAGTAGAACAGGATTTAATAAACTCATTAAATAATGTTATATATGAAAATTTAAAGAACAAAACACTAGAAGATATTAAAAATGATATTTTATCTAGGGAGGCTTAAAATGATAGATATAGAATATGATGTAATTATTATTGGTTGAGGAAAAGCAGGAAAAACTCTTGCAGCTAAATTATCAGCTAATAAGCAAAAAGTTGCTCTTATTGAAAAAGATTTAGATATGGCTGGAGGATCATGTATTAATGTTGCTTGCTTGCCAACTAAAGCTTTGATTCACAGTGCCAAAATTAGACAGCAAGCAGAATCACATAACCTTAATATGACTTGAAAAGAAAAAGAATCATATTATAGAACAGCACAAAGATATAAGAAAGCGTTTATCAAAAAAATGCACAATGATAGCTATGATCAAATTATGAGCAGCGAAAATGTTGATATATATGCTGGTACAGCTAGCTTTCTTGATTCTCGCACAGTTCTTGTTGAAACCCAAAATAAATTAGTTAAAGTACGTGGAAAGAAAATTGTTATTAATACAGGTTCTAAGGCTGTTAGATTAGACCTAGATACTAAGTCAAAAAATGTTTATTACTCAGACGCAATCTTAGAACTAACTACATTGCCAAAAAGACTACTTGTGATTGGGTCTGGTTTTATTGGGTTAGAATTTGCAAGTATGTATAATAATTTTGGTAGCAAGGTAACAGTTTATAGTAAACTTCACAACTTTTTACCTTCAGAAGATTATATGGATTCATATAGTATTAAAGAAACCATGCAAACTCAAGGAATTATTTTTGAAAATAATGCTGAAATTATTGCTATTAAAGATTACAGCAGAGGTACAAAAGTTACTGCCATCATTGATGGAGAAGAAGTTGAAGAAATGTATGATGCTGTTTTAGTTGCAATTGGTCGTGAGCCAAATATTGATCGTTTAGGTCTATCTAAGGCTGGTGTCATGATTGATAAAAATGCAATTAAAGTTGATGAAAATTTAAAAACTACAGCTGATAATATTTGAGCTGTTGGTGACTGTAAAGGTGGTCCTTTCTTCACATATGTCTCATTAGATGATTCAAGAATTGTATTACCTCAATTATTAGACAAAACTAATGAACGTAATTTAAACAATCGCCCACCAATTCCTTTCTGCTTATTTATTGATCCCGCATATGCACGTGTTGGGATGAATTGTAAAGATGCTGATGCAAAAGGCATCAAATATGAAATTAAGCAATTATATACATCATCAATCCCAAAAGCTAAAACAATCCACGAAACCTATGGAATAAATAAAATATTAGTAGATAGTGAAGGTTACATTATTGGGGCAACATTATTTAATTATCAAGCTGATGAAATGATTAATTTTATTTCATTAGCTATTGCTAAGAAAATTAAATATGATGAATTAGCCAACTTTATCTACACACATCCAACATTCATGGAAAGCTTAAATTTATTTGGATAAGAAAAAAGCACAAATGTGCTTTTTTTATATCTCTTATTCTTTTACTGCTTGTTGCATAGCTTTTTTGCTTCTAATAGCCTGATAAAGTTTGTATCCTTCGACACAAATTGTAAGAACAAATGCAAGTAAGATAGGAATTAATCAGTACACTACTGAATAAGAACCTGGAAAACTTAAAAAGTCAACATTACCAAATAATTGGTTAATACCTGGAATAAAAGCTGATCCCAGCATACAAATCATACTAAAGCCACTTGCTAAATAAACTAATTTGTATTTGGTTAGTGAGCATTTAAAGATGCTGTTTTTTGACATTAAGTTTAATGAGTTAATACTTGATCCAACTCCTAAAGTTATAAAGGCAGCAGAAGATGTTAACATAACAAATTCTGATCCCTTAATTTTTTGACTGCTTGCATATAATCCCACTATTAAATAAGAAAGTAATGCTGCAAGAGAAAGAATTACACTGTGTATAATTAAACGTTTTCCAAGACCATCAGCAAAAATGCTTTGATTTTTATTAATTGGCTTATGGTTCATAACATCAACATCACTAGGCACCATTCCAAGTGCAATAGCTGGTAATCCATGTGTTAATAAGTTAATTCATAATAGTTGAGCTGCAGTTAGAACAATAAATTCTTTATCATCAATTGCATCCTTAAAGATAAATCTAAAGGCAAATAGCCCAACTAACATAACAATAATTTCAGTTAATGAAGAAACTAGTAAGTTTAGAATAACTGTCTTAATACGAATAAATGTTTCTCTACCTGACTTAACAGCACGCACAATGGTGTTAAAGTTATCGTCAGTTAAAATAACATCCGCAGCTTGTTTCGAAACATCAGTTCCAGTAATCCCCATAGCACAACCAACGTCACTAGCTTTTAAGGCTGGAGCATCATTTACTCCATCACCTGTCATAGCCACTACTTGGTTATGTGCTTGTCAAGCTTTAACAATTCTAAGTTTGTCAGATGGATTTACTCTAGCATAAACTGAAATATGTTGTACTTGTTGAGTTAATTCTTCATCACTCATATTTGCTAGTGTAGTACCATCAATAGCTTTATCACCTTTTTCAAAAATACTTAAACTACGTGCAATTGCTACAGCTGTAGTTAAGTGATCACCAGTAATCATAACTGTTTTAATACCAGCACGTTTAGCTTCCTCAATACTTGCTTTAACATTTGCTCTAGGTGGGTCAATTAAACCAATCAATCCAGAGAAAATTAAGTCATGTTCATCTGCAAGTGTAATAGTGGAAGTATCTTCTGGTAGCATTTTGTAAGCTACAGCAATAACTCTAATTGCATCATTAGATCATTCTTCATTCATTTCACGAACTTTTGGATCTAATTTAACAGATTTACTAAAAATAACATCAGGTGCTCCTTTAGTAATTAAAATCTTTTGTCCATTAGGTGCTTTAATAAGAACTGACATCATTTTACGATCACTGTCAAAAGGTAAGGCAGCTAGCTTTTCAAATTTTGAATAGAATTCTTCTTTTGAATTTCCTTTTTCTAGTCCAAATCTTAGAATAGCTGTTTCAGTAGGGTCACCTACTTCAACATAATTACCATTTTCATCTAAAGTAACTTGAGCATCAGTACATGCTACAAAACTACCTAAAGTTTGTGATTTAGTTAATTCTTGTACTCCTTGAGCATCATAAAATTTAACCACTGTCATTTTATTTTCTGTTAATGTACCTGTTTTATCTGAACAAATAATGCTTGTTGAACCAAGGGTCTCTACAGCAGGGAAAGCTTTAATAATAGCATTTTCCTTGGTCATACGTGAAACACCTATAGCGAGTAGCACAGTAGTGAAGGTTATTAATCCTTCAGGAATAGCAGCTACTGCTAGCGAAATACCTATAATAAAGGCATTTGAATATAATTGTGGGTTAACTCAATCATTACTAAAAGCCCCAGTTAAAATAATTTGAATTATAGTTGAAGCAAATAGTAAGATAATCCCTGAAATTCCAAAGATTTTAGATAACTTATCTAATTTAATTTGTAAAGGTGTTTTTGGAACTTCTTGTTCTTGAATACTTGAGTTGATTTTACCAACTTCAGTATCTTTTCCGATTTTTTGTACTAATGCAATTGCTCTACCTGTAACACAATATGTACCGGAGAAAATAGTGTTGTATCTATCTCCTAGTGGTAATTGTTCAATATTAGCAATTTCACCAACTCTTTTATCTACAGCTAAAGCTTCTCCAGTAATAGCTGATTCAACTACACTAAAGCTAAAAGCTTCAACAATTTTAGCATCTGCTGAAATCATATCTCCAGCTTCAACCACAATTAAGTCTCCAACTGTAACTTGTGAAGATGGAATTGAAGCCATTTTGCCATCACGAATAACCTTAGCATACAGTTCATTGCTTTTAGCTAGAGCCCGGACAGCTTGATCACTTTTAATCTCTTGATAGGTACCAAGCATAGAATTTAAAGCAACTACTATCAAAATGATAAAAGGTTCAATATATGCAATTGCAATTTGTCCATTGGTTTCTAGGTTACCATGCACATGTTCATAAATTGTAACCCCAAAAGAAAAGGCAGCCGCAATTAATAACAAGATAATCATAAAGTCTTTAAATTGAGCTAAAAAGATCATGAAAACACTTTTACGTTCTTTGGCTTTGATTGTATTTTCACCTAAAGATGCAATTCTTGCTTGGGCTTCTTCTTGAGTTAAACCAGACTTCAGGTCTGTATTTAATAAATTCTCCATTATTTATATCCTTTCTAAAAACATGATAATTATATTATTTTTTATATAAAAAATAATGACGACTATGGCTAGATTTCTTTGTGAACTTTTAGTTTTTCAAATAGGTCATTTTCTAATTCTGAAATGTTATAAATATGCTCCATAACATCAAAAGTTTCTTTTAAATTATTTCTAGCATTTTTTCATCCCGATAGCCCATCGGTGATTCAAACAAACTTAAAATTAGAGATATTTTGTGCTTCTAATGCTAATGTTTTATAGCTTCTGGCTGTTTCATTTAATTTAGAACCTGAACTTGAATAAAAATTACATTCGATAGCATAAATTGTATCTTCAGTTTTTATAACAAAATCAAAACGTTTAGCAGTTTGGCCATCATTTGATAATGCGTCTAAATTTAAATTAAACATATGTTCTACATCGGCTAAATAAATCTCTTTAAAATAAGTTTCATTTAATCTGAAACCAGCTTTTTTAATATAACCCTCAACTAAATCTTCCATCAACTTGCCACCACGATTTTTACGCGCATTTGCATTTAAACCAGCTTCTACGCCTATGGCATAGTCGATAACATTATTTATTAGATTACTTTGTAATAATTGAAATAATCCTGTTTCTTTCATAAAATAAACTAAGTCATTTAAATATTGTTCCATGTCATTTTGGTTCATTTTTTCTAATGATGCAGCAAGGTTAAAATCATATGTTTTTGAGCCCATTTGATCAGTGCAATATATTTCAGATTCTCTTTTAGCTATCAGCAATGGAATAACATCCACTACTGCTGGATATTCCTTACATAGTTGTTTAAAATCTTGTTCAATATTTTGACTACCAACCAATGAATTTAACATATTAAGCTTAAGGCGCATTATATTAATGTTTTTGTACACTGTTTGGAAGTCAATATAATAGTTATAATTAGCAATACTTGTTTTAAAGTTGTTAAATCATGTATTAAAATCTTTTTTATTCATTTTTATCCTTTGTTTTTATAAAACGTTTTTTAGTTATCTCTAAATATTGTTCTTCCATATCAATACCGATATATCTTCTTTTTAACTTATAAGCTGCAATACCAGTTGTACCACTCCCATTAAATGGATCTAGCACTAAATCATTCTCCCTACTAGAAGCAAGTATTATTCTTTCTAGTAACTCTAATGGTTTTTGAGTTGGATGCTTGCCAAACATTTTCTCAGCTTTGCTTGGCAGTTTAATATTTCATACATCCTTCATTTGTTTATTATCATTAATCTTCTTCATTAATTCATAATTAAAGAAATGTTTTTGTTTTTTACCATTAATAATTTTGCGTGCTCATAAAATTGTTTCAGTTGAGTGGGTGAAACATCTACAGCTTAAATTAGGTGTAGGATTAGGTTTTTGTCAAGTAACATTGTTTATGATAGAAAAGCCTTCTTGCTCAAGTGCAAGCCCTATTGAATAAATATTATGCATTGTACCTGAAATTCAAATAGTACCTTCGTCTTTTAAAACTTTATAGCAGTTTCTAATTCATTTACGATTAAATTGATGCTTTTCTTTTAATTCAAGAGGAGTGTCTCATTTGGCTTTAAAGACCTTTACTTGCTTTCCAAATTGACATGAAATGCCATCTCCTGATAAAAAATAAGGAGGATCAGCAAAAATCATATCTACTGACTTGGGTTCTAATTTTTTAAGCATTTTGTTACAGTCAGATAAGTACAAAGTAAACTGTTCTTGATCATTAAAATATTTTTTCATATTAATAATTCGTGATAATAACTTCTTCTACAGCACCACGACCAGATCCTTTGGAATTAATCATTCTCTTTGCGTGAATAACTCTAATATTAAAGCCTTTATATAATTCTTGAATTAATGGTGTATTATGGTTTGAAAGCATAACATAAGCTCCCTTATCACTTAACATTTTAAAGCATTCAGCTAAATCCCTTTGTGCTTGAGCATCAAAGCCATCTTTTCCATATGATACAAAGCCTGTTTTATCCGGATATACGTCATATGGTGGGTCTAGATAGATAAAATCATTTTCCTTGGCATTCTTGACAGCATCTTGGTATGTAGTAGAAAGTATTTTAATTTTGTTTTGTTTAAAAAAATTAAAAATTGCATTAAAGTTTTCTAAATCAAAACAATTAACTTTTTCTTTTTTACCAAATGGAACATTAAAATAACCACTTGAATTTTCTCTATATAATCCATTAAAACATGCTTTGTTTAAATAAATTAATCTTGCTCCAATTTCAGAAATTGATTTCTTTCAAAAATCTGCTTCACGATCTTGTTCACGAATAGAATAATAATATTGCTCACTATTATTATTTTCATGTATTTTAAGTTTTTTTATTAACTCATGAAATGCAGTTTCATTTTCAAAACATTTAAATGCACTCATTAGATGAGAATTTAAATCATTAATTACAGCTTTTTCTGGTTGCAATGAAAAAAATAATGCTCCGCCACCCAAAAATGGCTCATAATATGTATTGAATTTATCTGGGATATATTTCTTTAATTCAGGTAGAATTTGCGTCTTTCCGCCTGCTCATTTAACAAATGGTTTAGGTTCACTCACTTGACTATTTGTAAATAGTGTAGAAACATTTATGTTCAATGCTTGTGCTATTTTAGCTACAGTTTCAATTGTTATATTCACTTTTCCTGATTCTATTTTAGATAATTGCCCTCTATCTAGTAGAGCAACTTCAGCAATATAATCTTGTGAAACTTTTTTTTCTTTTCGAATATTTTTAATATTATTTCCTACTATTTTTTTAATCATATTTCTCCCTTGCGTTTATTATATCAAATGTGTATTAAAATACACAAAATAAAGCAAAAAGAAAATTAAATATATTTTGAATTTACACCATTGGAATAAAAAACTTATAAGCCTATAGCTTATAAGTGATTAATTATAATAATTCAATCCCTTTTGTGTGCATTTCTTCACGATATTCTTCAGGTCAAAATGATGCCTGTACTTCGCCAATGTGAGCTTTTTCAAGTAAGTACATTGAAACACGACTTTGCCCAATTCCTCCACCGATAGTTAAAGGAAGTTTATGCTCAACAACATGTTGGTGGTAAGGAGAAAGTTTTTTAACTTCTTCTCTGCTTAAACCACTTTGTTCAACTAATGATTGATCATTTACCCTTATTCCCATTGAAGAAAGTTCGATAGCTTGATTAATGACATTTGAATAAACAATTAAATCACCATTTAATTTTCAGTCATCATAGTCAAATGCTCTAGCTGAATGGATTAGTCCTGATTTCATTGGGTATCCAATACCATAGATGAAAACAGCACCATGTTCTTTTGCAATTGCATTTTCTCTTTCTTTAATGTCAAGGTTTGGATATAAATTTTCTAATTCTTGAGCTGAAATAAAGAAAACTTCTTCTGGCATTTCATCTTCAAGTTGATAGTATTTAAGTTTTAAAAGTTTTTTGGTTACTTTTAAAGAATCATAAATTAATTTAACTGTTTTCTTTAAGTATTCTAAGTTACGATCTTGAGCTAAAATAACTAGTTCTCAGTCTCATTGATCGACATAGTATGAATGTAATAAATCTAAATCTTCTTCTTTTCTAATTGCATTCATATCAGTATACAAACCTTCATAAGGTAAAAAATTGTATTTTTTTAGTGCATCTCTTTTTCATTTTGCAAGTGAGTGTACAACTTCTAACCTTTCTTGTTTATCTTTCGGCAAAAATCAAACAGGTTCTTCACCATTAAGTCCATCATTTAACCCTGATGATTTAGAAACAAATAGTGGAGCAGTTGCTCTAGTTAAGTTTAGATGAACTTTTAACTGTTCTTGAAAGTATAATTTTAGATCCTGAATGGCACTTTGAGTTTGTCTGACATTTAATTTTGAGTGATACATGATTTCTCCTAAAATTCATAATGAATCTTATTTAATATTTCTTAAGTTTTTTAGCTAATTTTTAGTTCTGTTTCATATTCTTTAAGTTTTTGAATAGTTGGGACTACACTATCACCAGATAGAAGTTCAATATTTCCTATAGGAAGACTGTCAATATATGCTTTGATTTCATTTTCTTTTTCATTTAATTCTTCTGATTTCGCTTTTTGGCCAAGAAAATTTTTTAATTTTAAAGCTATTGCTTGAATTTCTTCTGTTTCGTTCATTAATCTTTGATAATCTTGTTCTAACGTTTTTATTTTATTGAAATAATCAGCTTGAATATCTCTTAACTGACTAAGTGATTTAGTAGTAAAATCTTGTTTTAAAAACTCTTGAATATTTTTAGCTTGTTGCAATAGGCTATTTTGACCTGTATTGTATAGTTTTCCGCGACTAAAAGTTTTAATATAGTCATTAATATTATTAACACTTGTTGTTTTTAAAATTTCTAATATTTTATTTCTATCACTTATGTATCTATTAATAATATTGTCCAAGATTACCAATTTATCTAATTTCATTTTTAATTCTGCTGATGAATCTGCATTATTTGCAATTAAATTATTTAATTCTTTTTTCCCATTTGCAACATAATCTTTATCATATTTATCAATTTCCGCTAGTAATGAATTAATATTTTCAATCTTAGAATTCATTTGTCGTTTTATTTTATCAATAGCTTCTTTTTCTTCTTTATCACGACTTAAAATAGCATCTCTTTCAGCTGTTACTTCAGTAATTGTTTGTTGTAAATGTTTAAGTAATTCAGCTAGTTTCTCATTAGGAATATTTAAAGTTGTAATGCCATTTAAATAATCTGATAATTTTGTATGTAATTCTTTTAATTCATCTGTATTTAATGTATTCAATAAACCAGTTTTTGTTTCTTGAATTAAGTTTGTAACTTTTTGACTTATAGAATTATGTTGTTGTGTGTTTTCATTTAATTCTTCTAAAAGTTCGTTTAATTGACTATTTACTTTTTGAATATTATCTAAGCTTTCATTAGCTATATTTTGACTTAATGTTGAAACTAAATTTTCTTTAGTTGTAGCATAATCAACATCTCAAGTTTTAACTTGTTTAATTAATTCAAGAACTTTTGTATTAAGTTGATTATATGAAGCAATTAATTCTTCTTTTTGTGTTTTATAAGTGCTGTTTTTTTGCTCTATTTTAACAATTAAACTTTTTATATTATCTAATAAGTCATTTAATGAGGCTAAATTTTCAACAGAATTTTGGGCTTGTTCAAAACCATTTAATTTTGCTTGTAATGTTTCAAATTCAGCTATTGAGTATTGTTTTAATGTTTGTAATTGTTCTTTTGCACTTGTTATTTTGATTGTTAATTCACTTTGCAATTGAGTAATTTGATTCTCAGCTTTTTCTTTAATTTGAATTAAAGCAGTTTTCTTTTCATTTATTCCACTATTAAATAAAGTTATTTGTTCATTTGATATTGTATTTATTTTTTTAACTGAAATACTTGTTAAATAATTTGTAAACTTATTTATTTCTGGTTTTAATGTTTCGAATAAAATTTTTTGTAAATTTAATCCATCTACTCAGCTTTGCGCTTCTTTTACTTGTGCTTGTAAACTATTAAAACTTGCATCATAGCTTGAAATTATTTTATTTATTTCATCAATTAAAGTTTCGATTTCTTGATCAGTTAAATTCTTTTTGATATTATCTTTGTACTTTTCATATTCTTCTGGATTAATTTGAGCAAGTAAATTAATTTTATTTACCAGCTCAGTCATCTTGTTATCAGCGATTATAGGTTTGTCAGGTTCTGGGGTAGCATTAGTGTTTTCTGCTTTTGGATTTCCACAAGAAACCACAAGTGATGTGGTTGCTAATGCAGCTATACTTCCATTTAATAAAATTCATATTTTTTTCATTTTTCTCCTAAATAAAATATATTTTTTATAATATTATAATTTTACAATAAATGCAGAAAAAAGACTGCTTTGAGGCAGCCTTTTAACATATGGGGCGAATGACGGGATTCGAACCCGCGAATGACGGGACCACAACCCGCTGTGTTAGCCACTTCACCACATTCGCCAATTAGTAAATATATTATAACTAAAAGCAATAATTTTCCAAATGCTTTTTTAATATATTTTAATGGCTGAAATTATATTAATTTATGCAAAATTATGTTGAAAAAAGTTTTATATTATTCATAAAAACTATTTCGAGATATAAAAAGTGATATCCATTTTTAATAAATATGACTTATATTGTCATTCATTTTTTAGTATGAACAGAAACAATATAAGAAATATCACATTATTTTATATTTTATATTTTCTTTCTATTCATTATTAAGTTTAAAGTATATATCCTTAATCTTATCTATTTCTTTATCAGAAAAACTACTAATTTTAAACAATTGATCATTTACTTGTAAATCAGCTGTTGATGGGTTATTTTTTAGCTTTAAAGCAATATCACTTAACTGAATTAATTTATTTTCATCAATTAATATGTCATTTTGACTTGCTATTCAAGAGTCTGTATAAGATACTACTGTTGATGTAACTGGATACTCAGGTTCGGGAATATTCATATCAATAGCGAATTTATATGCTTTTATTGATTGTAATTCGTTGAATTTTTCAAATATTTTATCATCAGAACTAGGTAAGTTAATAGAAGGAAGTGGTGTTACCGGTGTATTAAATTGCAACTCATTTTTAGATAATTTCTTATTTTTATTACAAGACTTATCTATAAAATTTGATAAATTAGTATATGAGTCTGCACTAGAAAAATTACGTGCTAGTACAATGTTAATAACTGATTTTTTTGTTTCTTCGTTATTAACTACCTTAATTATTGGTTCTAATATCGAGCTATTAATTATTAAATTCTTTTTCAGTTTCTGATTTATCCTTGAAAGTCGGGAATCAATCAAGAAATTTTACAAAATGCTTTCTAATATTTTCAGAATCAAAAGGATCTGCTTTTGCTTGTTTTAATAAATTGTCTCACATACTTATTTCATAATTATTTAATAATAATAATTTGCTGTTTTTTATTATATTGAAATCAATATTGCTATTAAAGTTATCTTTAATATAACTTCAATATTGTTTTCATATCGCATGATCTTTTGTCCCAAATATTGAATTTAATTTTTCATACATTTTTCTTTCATAGTTATATTTCTCATCTTCATTCTCGACTATTATTGACTTCACTTGCCTTTTTGATTAGATGCATTTATATCTTTTATGCTATAACCAGTTAGTAAGACAACATTTACAAATTTATTTAGCATTAATTTTCAGTATGAAATATATGAATCAATCATTTGTTTATTATATTTACTTTCATCACTAGAAATAATACTTAATACTGCTGGTTTAATCCATCAATCAAAATATTTTTGGTGTTGAATATTGTTATGATTAATTTCCTTAGAGAATGCTATTAAGTTTGATAATTTAATATTTTTATCATTCTTAATATCTTGTTTTGTAACGTTAGTTTTGTAGGCTTGATTAAATTCTTGCAATTTTTTATCTTCATTATTGTATGAAATTGCAATTATTGATGTAGGTGCTACAATTACGGGCGTAACACCTAATATTTTGATATATAGTCATTTTTTAATGTTTAGTTCCTAACTCGAATCATTAATGTAATTTGCTATTAATTTATAATTCATAATTTTTATAAATAAAATATATATTCTTATGAAAATATTAGTTATTTAAAACCTAAAAATAATATTTATTAAAATCACATTCTCGAATATATTTAATAGTGGAAAAGTAATAAAAAGGCCACACTAAAAAGTGCAGCTAATAATATATTTTTCTTATATTTGACTAATTTTATTTCATAAGTCATATATTAAATTTTTTATTTTATTTCTTCACGTTTCAGTTCTTTATACTCTCCTAAATCTAAGGCTAATTTATCTAATGATAAACTTCCGAAAGATTGGCGATGCAGCATTACTACTTCATTTCCAAATTTTGCAAACATTCTTTTAACTTGATGATATTTACCTTCACTAATAGTCAAATGCACAAAAGTGGGTTTAATAATTTCTAGCCTAGCAGGTTTAGTTTTTTCATTTTTTGATAATTCAAAACCTTCAGCAAAAACTTTTATCAGAGTGCTAGGACATGGGTCTTTTAAAGTTACATAATATGTTTTATCAACATGTTTCTTAGGAGCAAGTAACTGGTGAGTTAGCTCTCCATCATTAGTGATTAAAAGTAATCCAGTTGTATCTTTGTCCAATCTCCCCACAGTATGAATATTTTTTATTTTACTAATGTTGCTATCTAATAAATCAAAAACTGTTTGATGCATTCTGTCAAAATTGGCACAAATATATCCGGCAGGCTTATTTATTACATAATAATGAAATTTAGGTCCTATGCTTAATTCTTGTCCTTGGTAACTTACTATATCATTTGCATTAATATCGAGATTATTTGTAATAATTTGTCCATTAAGAGTAACTAACTTGCTTTTTAATAATTTAGTAGCTTGTGATCTGGTTAATCCTAAACATTGGGCTAAAAATTTATCCAATCTAATTTTCTTTTCCATTATTTAATTAATAAGTTGTATAAATTACGTTTATACACTTCTACTCCTGGTTGTGAAAACGGATCAATATCATATAAGTATGCAATTGCAATTGTAGCAATTTGCATAAAAGCAATTAAGCTTGATAATGCAATTTCTGAATAATCATTTAGCTCAAGTTTAATATCAAAATCGTTTTGAATACCGTGAATTTTATTTTTATTTTCCAGAGAATTAATTTGATCTTTATTACCTAAAAAGTTAAGTACATCATATTGTTGCATATTAATGTCAAAGACATCCTGGTTTAGATCTTTACTGCGTGAAATAAAAGTTGTAAAAATAAAATTATTGTTTAATGAATTAAAACTTTCTAGGGCGCTATAATCAAACAGTTGTTCAAAAGCAACTAGTCCTTTTTGATTTTGATTAAGTGAAGTATTTATAAGCAAGCTTAAGTATTTTCCAAGCGCTAGTAAACTTGGATCATTAAGTAACAAGTAAGTTACATTACGTTTTAATACCCGACCAATATAATGAACATAACAAGCAAAAAATAATGCAGCATTATTCTCAACATTTTGATTATTAGTTACATCTTTAAAAGTTGCTTGATAAGCATTTAAAACTTCTCGCATATTTATTCCACTAGCTAGTAAAGGAAAAATGCAAGTAGCTTCAAATAGCCCACTATAACGACATGGTAATGGAGCTTGCATATTAAATAATGTGTATTTATTTAAATCAGCCATTTTATTAAGTACATTTTCATGAACATCTGTGGTAATATAAATTAAATCTGTAAGCATAATAGGGTCTAAACCTTGATTTTTCAAATTATCAGCAAGTACTCTACGATATTCACGAAAAGCGATGGCGCTTTCTAAAGATATCCCGGATTTTGAAATATAATTAATTGCAAAAATTTCATCTTTTAATTGATATAAAGAAGTAACTAATTCTTCAGGATTAATATTTCCTTGCGTAAAAATAAGTTCAATATCTGGTTTTAAGCTACTATATTGATTGTAAAAAACATCATAAAAAGCTTTGGTTAAAATGTAAGATTCTCCATCAGCAATAATAACCATTTTATTAATTCCGTTGCTTTTTAAAAAAGCAACAGCAGAAGAAAATTCCATTTTATGTTCTTCTCAATACTTATTAGTGTATTCTAAAAAGTCAAATTCATATTCTGGATCCTTGCCTTTTAGTAAATCAAAAATCCCTTCCATTTTATTTAAATTGTGAACAAATTTCTTATCTTTTTTTGCACTAACTATGTTCTTAATTTCAATATTTAAGCCTGATAATTTCATATATACTCCTATTGACTTAAATTTTACCAATATATCTTTAGTTATAATTAAATAAACTAAATTTATAAAAAAAGATATACCCGAAGGCATATCTAAAATTATTTTATGTATTATTCTTCAACTACTTCAGCAACATCTTCATCAGCATTTGCTTGTGAATTTGCATTAGCACTTGCATTTTGTTGTGCTGCAGCATTTGCAAAGTTTTTAATTACTTCTTCAACTTGATCTAATTTTACTTTTAAAGCTTCAATATCTTTTTTAGCAATTAAGTCTTCTAATTCTTTAACAAGTTTATCTGATTCTTCTTTTGCTTTAGGATCCATTTTGTCACCTTGTTCTGCATTAGCTTTCTTAATTTGGTCAATTAATGATTCAGCTCTAACAATTGTTTCAGCTTCTTCTTTACGTTTTTTATCTGCTTCTTTATTTAATTCAGCTTCTTTAATCATTTTTTCAATTTCAGCTTCTGAAAGTTTAGATGAATTTTGAATTGTAATTGATTGTTCTTTGTTTGTTTTTACATCTTTAGCAGTTACTGTTGTAATACCATTAACATCGATTGAGAAACTTACTTCAATTTGTGGAATTCCTCTAGGAGCAGGTTCAATTCCTGTTAAATTGAATTGTCCAAGTAACTTGTTATCATTTGCCATTTCTCTTTCACCTTGTACAACTCTAATTGTAACTTCTGTTTGGTTGTCAGCAGCTGTTGAGAAAATTTGTGATTTTGTTACAGGGATTGTTGTGTTTCTTGGAATTAATGGAGTAGAAATTCCTCCAAGAGTTTCAATTCCAAGTGTTAAAGGTGTAACATCAAGAAGTAAGATGTCATTAATGTCGCCAGCTAATACAGCACCTTGAATAGCAGCACCAATTGATACAACTTCATCAGGGTTAATTGATCTATTTGGTTCTTTTCCTAATGTTAAACGTACCATTTCTTGTACTGCTGGCATTCTTGTTGATCCACCAACAAGTAATACTTCATCAAGATCTTTAGCTGTAATTCCAGCTTGTTTTAAAGCATCTTCAATTGGTTTTCTTGTTCTATCAAGTAAGTGTGAACTCATTGCTTCAAATTCACTACGTTTTAATTCTAATTCAACATTTAATGGTCCAGCAGCTGTAACAGCTAAGAATGGAAGATTAATTGTTGCTGTTGATTGGTTTGAAAGATCGATTTTTGCTTTTTCAGCAGCTTCTTTTAATCTAGCCATTGCCATTTTATCATTTCTTACATCATATGAGTGTTCATCTTTAATTTTCTTGATTAATCATTCAACAATTTCGTGATCTCAATCATCCCCTCCAAGGTGGTTATCACCACTAGTTGAAAGCACTTCGAATGTTCCATTTTCAAGTTCTAGAACAGAAACATCAAATGTACCACCACCAAGGTCATATACTAAAACTTTCATTGATTTATGAGTTTTTTCAAGTCCGAATGCTAATGCAGCAGCAGTAGGTTCGTTAATAATTCTTAATACATCAAGTCCAGCAATTTTTCCTGCAATTTTTGTAGCTTCACGTTGAGCATTGTCAAAGTAAGCTGGTACAGTAATAACTGCTTTTGAAACTTTTTTACCAAGTTTTGCTTCAGCATAATCTTTCATATATGAAAGAATCATTGCTGAAATTTCTTCTGGCTTATAATCTTTTCCATTTACATGTACAGTTTTATCTGTTCCCATTAATCTTTTAATTGATACAACTGTATTTGGGTTTGTTTCAACTTGTCTTTTTGCAGCATCACCAACAATAATTTCATTTCCTTTAAATGCAACTACTGATGGAGTTGTTCTTTTACCATTTGGGTTTTCTAACACAACTGGTTGTTTATTTTCCATAACAGTAACAACAGAGTTTGTTGTTCCTAAGTCAATTCCTAATACTATTTCTTTTGCCATAATATAGCCTCCTAAAATAAAATTAATTATTTAAGTTTAGGTAGATTTTCTTTTTTTCATCCCCTTGAACCGATAATATTATACCACCATTTTAGCAAATACAATATTAATTTGCTAATTTTTTTAAAATATTTTTTTAATTGTTTTTTACTACTATTACACCCGCAGGTTTTACTAATCTATCGTCAATTGAAAGGCCTAAACGTGCGACCCTTACAATAGTGTTATTTTCTTTTGTCTCGTCGGTAATAAAGTCTAAAACTTCTTCTTGTTCAGGATTAAATTCACTTCCGATTTCAGGCTGGATGATTAATGCACCATTTTGTTCTAATAAATTAGTGAATTGTTTAGCAACAATGCTAAATCCATAACAATAATTTTTAACAACCGGATTATCAGAGTTGGCACCAGCATTAGTTGCTGCTAAAAAATTGTTAAATGGTTCAATAAAATCTTCTAAGAAACCTTGAAGCGCATATTTTTTAATTTCAGCTTTTTCGTGTTTCATTTTTGAATGTAAATGTGCTTGTTCAGCTTCAAGCTTTTCTTTCGCTTTGGTTTGCAAGCTTTCAAGCTTTTCTTTGTACATGTATTCATCAAGTAAAATTTTGCGTTCTTTTTCAGCTAATTTAGTTTTAAGACTTTCAATTTCAGATTTTAATGTTTCAATTTCGTTGTTATTTTGGTTTTCATTACCCTTTATATGTTTGTGAGTAACCTGTACTTCTTCAATAATTACTTTAGCATTTTTACCGGCTAAAGCTTCAATTGGATAATTTTTAGCAAAATTTAATTTAACTTCTAAGTTCGGTTTCACCTTGCGATTAATTAAATATTCATCAAAATTAGGAAGATATTGATCCTGACCTAATTCAATACTGCATTGTTTAGTATATTGTGTAATGATTTCATCACCAATAAACAATGTAAAATTCCCTTTAACTATATCCCCAACATTTAGTTTTGTATTATTCATTTTTGCCTTCCTTCTTTCTATTTAAATAATTATCTAAAATTTTAATAGCTGAGCGCATCATATCATAATTAGATGTGGTGGCTCCAACTACAGAAATTTCAGTGATTTTGTTTCCTGATTCAATTTTTTTAGACATATATGCTCCGGAATCATCAATCATGATTTTGATTTTTTCATTTTCTTCTAATTCAGTTTCGATACTTTCTCAAACTGAATGATTTTCAATAAGTTCAATCATTTTATTTAAATTTTCACGGTCGATTTTAGGACTTAATATAATATTATTTTTTCCATAAATATTATTTCTAGATTTGGTTCTAAAACCTATATTGCGAAAAACGTCCTCAACAAATGAATTTATTAATTCTTGGTATTTTTTGACTGATTGTGCTAATACATCTTTTAGCAATTCTAAACGCATCGGAATTTCTTGAAGTGGTGTATTAACCAATCTTTCTTTAAAAATTTTAATAGCAATTCTGACATCATTCATTTTAAAATCTTTATCACTGATATTAAGAATTTTTGAAAATACTTCTCCTGAAGAAATAACCATCACAATAGTTGCTTTAGTGTCACTAAGGGCCACTAAATCAATGCTTTTTAGTTCCATATCATGCACATTTGATTCAGTAGTAATCATTGTAAGCCCAGTCATATCAGAAATAATTTGAGCAGCTTGATCTACTGTCTGGTCAATTGCAACATTTTTGTTTGCTAATATAGCATCTAATTTATCTTCAAAACGAGTCGTTGCTAAAGCACTTAAATGTTTTGCATAATAATTTAGTCCTTCAATTGTTGGAATTCTACCACTAGTATGAGCTTCTTTTTTAAGAAAGCCTAATTCTTCTAGATCATTCATCATGTAGCGCATTTTTGCACTAGAGAAATTAATCTCAGGATGAATGGGAGCATACTTACTTAATAAATATGATGATGAAACTGGTTCACCTGTTTCTATATAAGCTTGAACTGTGTATTTAAGCACTGGTTCATACTTTTCATTTAATCTATCCGCTGTTTTCATAGTACTATTTTACCACAATATTTTATTTTTTTAGCAAATAAACTTTTCTTTTGCTAAAAGCTTGCTAAAGAAAAAATCACCCTTATATTAGGTGACTTATTTACTTGAATAACCAAATTTTTCAAGAGCATCTGGATCATCAATTCATTTTTTTGCAATTTTAACTTTTAGAGTTAAAGTAGTTGGCACATCAAATTGATGAGCTATTTTTAATCTAGCATTCTTACCAATTTGTTTGATTTTTTCTCCACCTTTACCAATAACCATACCTTTTTGCGAAGCTTTTTTGACATAAATTACGGCATCAATTGTTATGTGTTTGTCTTCTTCGACAAACTCAGATACTTCAACAGCTATTGAATGTGGCAATTCTTCATATAAAGCATTTATAGCAGACTCACGAATAATTTCTTTAGCTAAAAATCTCATTGATTTATCAGTTAAATATTCAGGATCGTATTGAGCTTCTCCATCATAACTGTATTTCTTTATTTCATTAATTAAAGCATCAATAGATCTATAGTCATTTACATCAGTTGCTAAAATAGTTTCAAAACCATGTGCATGTAATTCATTAATTTTTTCAACTAAAATTTCAGGTTTACTTCTAATTTTGTCAATTTTAGAAATAACTGCAATCTTATTTTTAACATTTGCAATTTTTTCCAAAATCATTTCATCACCCTTGCCAAGTTTTTCATCAGCGGGGCTTAAAAATAATAATACATCAACATCTTTAGCTGCGTCATAGGCATTTTTGTTTAAAGCTTCACCAAGCTTATTTAATGGTTTGTGGATTCCAGGTGTATCAGTAAAAATAATTTGCGTGTCATCATCAGTATAAATACCAGTAATTTGATCTCTTGTAGTTTGTGCTGTATCAGTTACAATCGCAACATTGTAACCTAAAATTGCATTTAGTAATGAACTCTTTCCAACATTTGGTCTACCAAGGATACTTGCAAAGCAAATTTTCATAATTATTTAATTGTAATTTCTTCTGCTCTAATACTGAAAGGAACAAGTTCTTCAACAGTGTTTACTCTAACACTTTTACCATCATTACTGTATTGGTAAACTTTAGCGTCTAATGGCATGAATTCTGTCATTACTTGTCTACATCCAGCACATGGGCTAATGATTTCATTTTTTCCACTGATAATGTGAATTTCCTTGAATTTTCCAACTTTTCCACCGTAAGCTACTGAACCAAACATTGCACTTCTTTCAGCACAAAGTCCAGATGGGTAAGCTGCGTTTTCTACATTAACTCCGTAATATTCTGTTCCATCTTCAGCTACTAAGATAGCTGCAACTGGAAACTTAGAATATGGTGCGTAAGAATATTTTAATAAGTCTCTTAATTTTTCAAAAGTCATAATATTATCTCCTTAATAAATTTGTGAGCATATAATCCTTACTTTAGTCGCCTTTAACCGACATGCTCGTTTTAAAATGATTCACGTGTAATCTTAAGTGGATCAAATATTGCATCCACAATGGCATTCATTTCTTTTCTTTCGTTTTCTTCTTCATGGTCATATCCCATTAAGTGAACCAAACCATGAGTAAATAAGTAACAAAATTCTCTGCGAACTGAATGTCCAAACTCTTTAGCTTGCTTTTCTACTTTTTCTCAGCAAATTACTAATTCTCCAATTTGTAAAAATGGTAATGAGTCCATATCAAATGAATCAAAACCAAAGTCAAATGATAAGATATCAGTTACATAATCTTTCCCTCTATATTCAGCATTTAATTTCTTAATTGCTGCCGGTGAAACAATTGTAACATCTAGTATCACTGGTTTTTTGATTTTAAAGTATTTCTTTAAGTTAGAAACTATTTGTTCCATTTCTGCTTGATAAATAATTGCACGCTTAATACGAGAGTGAATTGAAATTTCATCTTCTACATTAATAGCATCTCTTTCTTCATTAATTTTCATAAAATTATTATACTTTTTTTATTTTGCTAAAAGAGTAATTATCTTATTAAATTTGCAGTGAAAATATATAACTTAAAACTGAAATTAAAAATTAAAAAGACGACAGTTCCACTTTAGCTTTAGTGGAATGCCATCTTTTTAATTTTTACTCATTTTAAGTATATAAAAAGTGATATTCACTCTGCGTAAACATCACTTTAAATTATGTCTCTTATTATTCATTTAGTTTGAAAATAAATACTTGAATATTTATATTTTTTGATCTTACACTATTTATTAGTATCAATTTTTGAATATATATCTTTAATTCCACTTAATTCATCATCATTAAAATCACTAATTTTAAATATTGAATCATTAATTTGAATATCACTAGCTGATGAAATTCTTCTCAATTTTGAAGCGATTTGGTTAAGTTGCACTAGTTTGCTTTCATCAATTAAAATATCATTTTGATTAAGTTTTAAGGGTCTTGCACATGAAACAGATGTTACTGTTACTGGAAATTCTGGTTCAGGGATATTGATATCTATAGTTAGCTTGTATACTTTTGGTTTAGAAAGGTCCAATAATTCAAGTATATCAGTATCTCCGGGAATTATAGGTTCCCCAAACGCAGGCAATGGTGTCACTTTAGGACCATAAGTTAATTTTGTTTCAGTTAATTTCTTGTTTGGATTATATCAATTATTAATGAAATCATTAATATTCCTATGATTTACGTAAGAATTTTGGGAATGTTGCTTATTTGTTAAAACAATATTAATAGATGATTCTTTTGTTTCATTATTATTAACAATTTTGATAATTGGCTCAAGAAAAGCAGATTCAACTTCACTGTATTTTAAAATTACTTCTCCTTTTATATTTATATTAGGCTTGTTATCAATTGTAACTTTTTTTGTCGCGATATTTGACCAAATTATTTTACTGTTGTTGAAAGTATCAAAAGCACCTGTTTCCAGTTCATTAATTATTAAATACTTTTCAGATCATGACTTATTTTTAATTGTGGGGAATCATTTAATAAATTTATCAAAAACGCGATCTATTAGGGAATAGTCTAGTGGTTGGCGTTTTTCACTTTGTAATAAATTCTCTCACATTGTTATTTCTTTATTATTAGTTATTATTTTACTTTTAGATAGCATATTTAGATGAAGATTGTTTTTAAATCCATCATCAATAGTATTTCAATAAGTTTTTCAAATCTCTGGGTCTTTTGTATTTAACAGTAAGTCAATTTGATCATGATTTTGATCTTTGTACTTAAGCACATCGCTTTCATTCTCCATTTTTGCTATATTTCAATTTGATTTAGATATATTAGCACTACCAACATTATATTTTGCTTCTAATGGTGAGTTTATAAATCTATTAATCATGAATTCTAAATATAAAACATATGAATCAATAACTTGCTTGCTATATTGATCTTCATCACTAGATACAATACTCAATACAGCTGGTTTTACTCAAGCATCAAAATATTTTTTACCTTTTTCATCATTTAAATTAACACTCTTAGCTAGAGATATTAATGATTCTAATTTGATATTTTTAATATTCTTAATGTTATCTCTAATTAAATTGGTATCATATGCTTTATTAAACTCTTGCATTTCTTTATCTTCTTTATTACATGAAATCGCAATAAAGGATGAAGGTATAACAGCTAATGATACTATTCCTAGTGTTTTACTATATAATCATTTTTTCATATTAGAAGTCTCCTCTTTTAGCATCAATATAATCTGTATTGATTATATATGTGATATGAAAACATCGCATTAAGGTTTAAAATATCTTGATTTTTAAGGTTTCTTGTACAATACATTAAGAAATCTCAATACTTTTTCGAAATATCTTTTTTATTAGCTAGATATCATAAGAATCCATTTTTATCGTTCACAGGATTTATATTATCATATGCTACTACCATTGTATATCTGGAACTAGATTTATATGAATATGAATTTGAACTAAACTCAAATTTTTCATTATCATTATCAAAATTATTAGCAGAAACATTTATTTTTTTAAGTTTATTATTTTTATTTATTTTGACATCTTTTTCAAGAGATGCTGAAAGTGTTGTGGCTACTGTAATTGTTGCTATTGATGATAAGCATATTAAAGTTGATATTTTTTTATTTTTTTCACTATGTTCTCCAATATGTATGTAAGTAAAGGTAATAAAAAGGCCACACTAAAAAAGTGCAGCCTAATAAGTGAAAATCTGTTTATAATAAACTATTTTGGTTTTCATCATATATACCCTTACATAATTATTTTACAACTTTTTTTGTAAAATAAATATTTCCACATAAATCAATTACAAAAAGATAACACCCTAATCATACTAGTTATTGTCACCTCATTTTATTAGTTATTAATTGATTCAAGTTAATCTTTCCCTCTATATTCAGCATTTAATTTCTTAATTGCTGCTGGTGAAACAATTGCGACATCTAGTATCACTGGTTTTTGATTTTAAAGTATTTCTTTAAGTTAGAAACTATTTGTTCCATTTCTGGTTGATAAATAATTGCACACATTATATGAGAGTGAATTGAAATTTTATATTCTACTTTAATAGCATCTCTTTCTTCGTTAATTTTCATAAAATTATGATACTTTTTTATTTCGCTAAAAGAGTAATTATATTATTAAATTTACAGTGAAAATATATAACTTAAAACTGAGATATCTTGCATTTTAACACTCACTTTTAGTTCAGCAATATTGTTTTGATCCAAAAAGAATTTTAAAGCTTCACTATATAGTTTTACTAAATTACTTTCTTCATTTTTTGTATCTACACTATAGGTATATAAGTGATTGTCATAGTTAAAATTAATGTTTATTTGCTCACTTGGTAAATCTTGTGACTTGAGATTATATAAATATAAATCATCACCTTCATAACGGATTAGCCCTTCTTTATAATCTTGCAATTTAACTGTAACAATTAAATACATAATGAAAGCAAAGAGTCCAAGTAGTACTATAAATAGCACTATTTCAATTAAATAGTTATGCACTAATTTCTTGTACATTTAACTCCTCACTTTCTGGATATAAGTATCTACCATTATGACTAATTTCTAGGACTAAAGCACTTCCCAATTCATTTCGTAACTTGCAACGTAAGGTTTCAAAAGTATATTGGTCTAAATTTTCAAAAGCCTCATCAAGCAGTATTACATCATAGGGAAGTAAAAATAAATTAAGTAACGCAATAAATTGCTTTTGACCTGAAGATAGATTATCAAGTGAAATATTTTGACTTAAATTAATATTTAAATGTTGCAAGCAACCTTTTAAATCTAACTGATGAATTAGCTCATTAAACTGCTCAATATTACTAATGCATAAGTAATCGAGTACTGAAAGTGTTAAATTATTATCTTTTCCAATATAAATTACTTTCGCTTTATACCCTGCATCTAAAAATGGATTAACCTTATTTTCATTAATTAGTATTTCACCATCATCAGCTTGCTTAGAGCCATTTAAAATAGCGCAAAAAGTAGACTTACCACATCCATTTGGTCCTATTAAATGTAGGTTTTTATCTATAATGCAAGAGTTTATATTAAGTGCTTTATTAATTTTAGACTCCGTATATGAATAGGTAATACTTGAGAGCTTAATTGAATTTATTTTCCTATCAACACTGTTGCTTTCTTCAGTTTCTTGTTCATCAAATTTAAAAATTTTAAGCATACTAAAAGCTTTTTTAAACTCACTATAACTACTTACCAGTGGTAAAACATTTTTAATTGGTCGAGTAAACAAACTAGCGCCAGTTAAGAAAAAGATTAAATTGGCAGCACTTAATTTATTGTTTCAAATTTGATATGAGCCTAAAATTAAGATACATAAAGGCGCAATAACATCTAAAGTGGCCAAAAAGGAATTTAACGATATGGTTTTTTCTTTAAATTGCAACAACTTTAAGTTCATGTTTTGATATGAATTAGATAGAGTATTAAATAGTTTTTCTTCTAGGTAGTAGTTATGAATGTTTTTTATATGGTTAAAATAGTTATTGAAAGCATTATCAGTTGTGATATTTTCTTGCATTAGTTTCGGAAATTCATTATCATAGATTGATTTTGAAATAAAGCTTACTATAAGGGTTAAAACTGAATAAAGTGCAATAATAATCATTAAGTAAACATTTACATTTCATAGTAAAATTAGTGCCAAAATTAAGGTAATAATGCTCGAAAACACCTCAGGTATAAAAACAATTTGGAAATGGATAATAGTATCAAAGACTGCAATTCGATTCTTAGCTTCTAGCACAGTAAGCTTATCTATAACTTTATAATTTTTAAATTTTAAGTTTTTAATAAAGTTTAAAGAGACACTTTCTCGCCTTTGTGCTAGTATTTTTTGTAAAATCTTTTGGCTAAGATTGCGCAAAGCAAAATTTAATAGAACCACAAAAATAAAGACTATTCCAAGATACAGCAAGTGAATATTTAACCTATTTGGAATAATTTTTTCCAGAATAATCTTATTAAAATAAGGTAAGGAAAATAAAATTAAAATTTCACACAATAAGGCAGCTAAATAAAAGAAGGAAAACTTATCAAACTTGACTCAAAAATTTTCTTTTAGCTGCGAGCTAAATTTTAATTCAGCTTCTTGTTTTTTAAAGTTTATCAGCAAGCCAAAAAAATTAGTTTTAAAGTCTGCATATGAGCAAGATACATTTCCAAATACAGGATCATAAAGTTTAATTTTATTATGCGTTACTTTTTTAATTACAACCATGTGAGTATTATTATCCTTTTTTATAAGCGCTGCAATTGGAAAGGTTTCAATTTCCAATTGAAGCAAGCCTAAAAAGTCACAATTGTACACTTCAATTGCAAAATTATAGTTACTAGCTAATGCTTCAAAATCAGGAATAGCAATTCCTTTTTCAGTATATTTGGCATTTAATTTCAGCTCACTAATTTCCACTGAATTCATATTATATTTATCATAAAATCATTTTAATACAAATAGTGAGCAGTCTCTAATATCAACTTGTTTTTCTCTCATATATTGTATAAATTAAATTATTTGATAAGTGCACTAAAAAAGAACAAAAAGCGTTTTTTTCTATATAATTAAAATATAAATGTGAAAGGAGATATTTTATGAATAAAGTAGTAGCACTTGCAAGTGATCACGCTGGATTTAAATTGAAAGATGAATTAGCAACATACCTTAAAGAAAAAGGTTTTGATGTTGTTGATTTAGGACCTTCTACTGACGCAAATTCTGTTTCATATGCTTTAATGGGTAAAGAATTAGCTAATTATGTAGATGAAGCTAAACCAACATTTGGAATTGGTGTTTGTGGAACAGGTCTAGGAATTTCTTATGCTCTAAACAGACACAAACACATTAGAGCAGCTAGAGTAACTTCTGTCGAAGATGCGCACTTAGCAAAACAACACAACAACGCAAATGTACTTGTATTTGGTGGACGTCAAGTTTCATTAGACCAAGCTAAAGCAATGGTTGATGAATACCTAAAAACAGAATATGAAGGTGGACGTCACCAAGCAAGAATTGATGAATTGGATGAATAATTATGGCTGATAAAAACTTAGAAGTAAACGAAAAAGAAGCTAAAGAATTAGCTGCTGTTTGACACGTTTCACAACACCCTGATGGATGAAAAGTTATTAGACAAGGTGGAGTTAAGGCAATCAAGACTTTTGATACTCAAAAAGAAGCTATTGAATATGCAAAACAACTAGCTAAAAATAATGAAGGAAGATACCTTATCCACAGTCAAAAAGGTAAAATTAGAGCTGGTCAAAGCTTTAAGGAAAAATAATAAATAACGCTTATGCGTTATTTTTAATTAAGATAAAATTTAAATATGAATAAAACTAAAATAAGTTTAAAAAATGTAGTAATTTTTCTGCTACAAATTATTTTATTTATTGGGTTTATTGCCGGAATCACGATGCTTATTTTAAATGTTGATAAGCGTTATGCATATTTACTTTTATTCCTACTTTACCTAATTAATGTACTTTTTGTTTTTGTTATTTATGCTCAAAATCGTGAGCATGAAGCTAAATTTAGCTGGATTTATCTAGTCTTATTAGTGCCTTTTATTGGTCACGCCATTTTTATTGGTTATGGTCTATTATTTAGAAATAAATATGAACTGAAAATTAACGAAGATCCTAAATACTCATTAAAAAATTACAAAGACTTAATTTATAGCAATAATTCAGCAAAACATATAGCTATGCTTAAAAGAATGGAAAACATTAATCAAAACATGGTGTTGCCATGTAACTTTGAGTTTTTTGCTGAAGGATATCGTTTTTATGATGATTTATTTGCAGCTTTAAATCAATCTCAACGTAGTATTTATATTGTCACATACATTATTAAGCAATCAGAAATCTCTCAAGAATTTTTACACATTCTTGAGCAAAAAGCTAGTCAAGGAATTAAAATCAAATGATTGGTTGATGACTTTGGAGCTATGGCATCACAAAAACGATTATTACGCAAACTAAATAAACATCCAAATATTGAAATTAAGCTAATTGGTAAAATATATTATCCATTTATTAACGCAGCCAGCTTTTCAAGAAACCACCAAAAATTTATAATTATTGATAATGAGGTGGTGTTTTCGGGAGGTAATAATATATCTGATGAATATGCATCAATGTCAAAAAAATATGGCCATTGAATTGATTTAAATTATCGAATCACTGGACCTTATATTAATGCTTATATTATTCATTTTATTAAATTTTGAAAAGTTATTACACGTAAAGAAATTGATATTCAAGCTTCACTTTTTATTTCGAATGGAATTGAAAGTTATGATGATTCAGCTTTATTAGTTACTGAATCCCCTTCTTATTCACATTCTGAAGCTGAACTTTTTTACCTTAAAATGATTCCTAATGCCAAAAAAAGCATTAAGATTGCTACTCCTTATTTTTCAATCACACGTGCGCTTGAAAAGCAAATTATTTTGGCACTTAAAAGTGGAGTTAAAGTTACTTTATACTTTCCTGGTTTACCAGATAAAAAACTTGTTTATAAAATTGGAATTTATCAATTAAGTAAATTAAGAGAATATGGATTAGAAGTTAAAATCTACCAAGATCACTTCTTGCATACCAAAGCTGGGTTAATTGATGATGAATATGGTTGAGTCGGAACTAATAATTGAGATTCACGTAGTATGTTTTCACAATATGAAACTATGGACATTTTAACTGGCAAATCTATTGAAAAACTATGTGGAATTTTCCACAAATATGAAAAAGATAGCCAAAAAGTGGAAAATTTTCCTGAAATAAACAAAAAGCCTAATGTTATTGAAAAATTTCTATATGATATTACTAAACCACTGATATAATAATAACGTACGAAAAAAGTATATAAGTTTATAAAAATAGAACTCAAATTCTATGGAGGAATCTAATGAAAGAATTTTCATCTAAGATTATCGACCCGATTGGGTTACACGCTAGACCTGCTACATTAATAGTTTCTACAGCAACAAAATTCAAGTCTGATTCTAAATTAATTTACAACGGACGTGAAGCAAATTTAAAATCTATTATGAACATTATGGCTTTAGGTGTTAAACACGGTGCCGAAATCACAATTAAAGTTTCTGGTGACGACGAAGCTGATGCAGTTAAAGCTATCAAAGGCGCATTAGAAGCTAACGGTTTAATATAATAAATATCACCACCTTAATTCAGTGGTGTTTTTTATTACAAAAAATAATAAAAAAATGCGATATACGCATATTCTGGTGCCCAAGACAGGATTTGAACCTGCACGGATTGCTCCACTAGATCCTTAGTCTAGCGTGTCTGCCAATTTCACCACTCGGGCTTGATGTAAATATTATAATATAAAAAACAAAAGAAGTAAACAAGAAAACTTGAAAAAGTTGCTTATGTTTTACCTTTTTATTCTGACATAAAATAACTAAAATACATGCCTATTTATTAAAAAAACATGCAGCAATTTTAATTTAATTAGTAAAATACATATATGGGATTTTTTACAAAATTAAAGGAAAAAGTTTTTACTAAGAAAAAAGATGTAGAAACAGTTAACAAACAACTAGATGAAAAAGAAACTAAAGAAATATTAGCTTCTGAAAAGTTTAAAAAATATGAAACAGGTTTAAACAATGCTTCTTCATTCGGAAAGAAATTACTCGAAATTCAAAACAAGCATGTCAAAATTGATGAAGATTTTTTTGATGACTTTGAAGAATTGCTAATTATGTCAGATATTAATGCTGCATTAGTTGACGTCATGATTGAAAAAATTAAAAAAGAAATTAGAACAAATAATATTGATGACCCAAAACTAATTGGTGAATTAGTAGCCGATATGATGTTTTCGATTTATGCAAATAATTCAATTGTTAACACTAATTTAAACTTTGAAGATGGTAGATTAAATGTATTTATTTTTGTTGGTGTTAATGGTTCAGGAAAAACTACTTCAATTGCTAAAATAGCAAACAAATATATCAAAGAAGGTAAAAAAGTTCTAATTGCTGCTGCTGATACCTTTAGAGCTGGTGCAGTTAACCAATTAGGTGTTTGAGCAGAAAGAATTGGAGCAAGCATTGTAAAACCTGATAAAGAAGGTGCTGATCCTTCTAGTGTAGTCTATAAAGCAATGGATAAAGCTACAAATGAACACTATGATTTATTAATCATTGATACAGCTGGTAGATTACAAAATAAAGTGAACTTGATGAAGGAACTTGAGAAAATGATTGGTGTTATTCAAAAATTTGAATCTTCAGCTCCTCATGAATCTTTATTAGTGCTAGATGCAACCACTGGACAAAATGGATTATCACAAGCTAAACATTTTAGAGATATTGCTAACTTAACCGGAATTATTCTAACTAAAATGGACGGAACATCAAAAGGTGGTATTGTACTTTCAATTAAAGATGAGTATGATATTGATGTTAAATATGTTGGTCTAGGAGAAGGACTAGATGATTTACAAGAATTTGACCTTGAAATGTTTATTTATCATATGACAAAGGATTTAATTCATGAACAATAAATCAATTGAAAATATAGATAGATATACAGCTTTATTTGATAAATATGGAAAATTACTAACTCAAAACCAGCAACAAGTCTTTCGTTTATACTATGAACAAGACCTTTCTTATTCAGAAGTTGCTGAAATTTTAGCAACCACTAGATCTGCTGCTTATGATGCTTTAAATAAAGCAATTAAAAATTTACTTAAATATGAAAAACAAATAGATCAATAAAACAAGCTCTATGGTCAGCAAATTTTAAAAATAAAAAAGATGACAATTCCACTTTTGCTTTAGCTGGATGTCATCTTTTTTATTTTTAATTTTATTAATGCTTACTTTATTAGAAATGCTATTTATAGCACCTTTTCAGGTCAACATCAGAATTCATATTGTAAATACAAAAATCCTAATTTAAGCTCTATTTAGTAATATTGTTTGAGGATTATTTTTTCTTAGAATATTGTTTTGCCCTTCAATCTCATCTATTCATATAAAAATGTTTAAAAAACTTATTCCATTTTCCACTTGTTTCAATAGAAAAAGGGTAATTTTCAATCTTCTGGCAATCCTTGTAGAAAAGTCTGAATTCTCATGTTATTTCACGAATTGCTTGGTAAATTGCAAATAAGCCTACAATTATTAAAATTGCAGCAATTACTATCGAATAAGTTTGTTTTATATAAACAATAGATAAAACTAAATAAGAAATTGTGGCCCCTAATACTATTATGCTAAATGCTAGCGTCCATGAAATAATTCAAATTTTATGTTTTTTAAGCAATTTATTTTCTTCGTTCATGTTGCCCCTAATATTAAAAAACTTTTATAGTTGTAATTAAATGTTTCTATATAAATATTCTAAAGTATTTTAAAGTAAAAAATTATAAAAAAATCCTAGTTAATCTAGAATTTTTAAATATTGTTATATGTTATATGTTATATTATTAATTATTTATTCATTAATTCATCTTGTTTTTCTTTAGTGATTGCATCAATTTTCGCAATTTCTTTATCAACTTCTTTTTGAATTGCATCTAAAAAACTCTTTTGAACATCCTCAGATAATTCATCATCAGCCTTGATTGCTTTATTAATATCTTGACGTGCATTACGAACACCCACTTTAGCATTTTCAGTTAATTTAGCAAGTGATTTAGTCATTTCTTTACGTCTTTCAGTTGTTAAAGCTGGGAATGTAAGTCTAATTTGACTTCCTTCATCAACTGGTAAGATTCCTAAATTAGCTTTTTCTAAAGCTTTATTAATTTCTCTTACAGAAGTAATGTCATAAGGTTTAATTAATAACTGTTGTGGTTCAGGAACGCTAATATTAGCTAATTCTTCAAGTGGTGTTAAAGTGTCATAATAATTAACTCTAACTCCTTTAATAATTTGAGGGTTGGCTCTTCCAGTTGAAATCTTAGATAATTCGAAACGATAGTGAGAAATAGCTTTTTCGCATTTTTCTTCAAGTTCCATTAAGTACATTTCTAATTCCATTATTTTGTAACCTCCGTATGTGTAATTGTGCCTTCTAATGCTCTTACTATTGAGTTTTCTTCAAGTAAGTTAAAGACAATTAAATTAATATTATTATCTCTTGCCATGCTAGTGGCAGTTAGATCCATAACTTGCAATTTCTTTTCAAGAATTTCATCATAAGTTACAGTATCATAACGTTTTGCACTTGGGTTCTTTTTAGGATCCGCGTCATAAACACCATCAGTTCCATTTTTACCCATTAAAATAACTTGAGCTCCGATTTCTGAAGCATATAGTGTAGCTGCTGTATCGGTTGTGAAAAATGGTCTACCTGTACCACCAACAAAAATTACAACTTCACCTTGTTCTAAGTATTTCAAAGTTTTTTCGTTTACATAATTTTCAGCAACTCTCTGGTCAATGTTTAATGAACTTTGAACTCTGGCTTTTAATCCTACTTGTTCAAACCCACTACATAACGCAAGTCCATTCATGATAGTTGCAAGCATCCCAATATAGTCAGCTCTATTTCTGTTGATTCCATTTTTTTCAGCAGACGCACCTCTTCAGAAGTTACCTCCACCTATAACAATTGATACCTCAACACCTTGAGACACTACTTCTTTTAATTGATGAGCAATTTTAGATACTAAATCATAATCAATTGCTAAATGTTTTTCTTTATTTGCAAAACCTTCACCTGAAAGTTTTATCAAGATTCTTTTATATTTGATCATTTTTCACCTCTAATTTTTATTGCTTATATTTTATATTAAAATATGCCAGAAATGAAATGGTAATTACTTTTTTTATTATATGCATATAGTTATATACATCATTTTTTGCATCTACTAAGCTTTATACAATAACAAAAATAATTATTTTGTTCTGCTTAGTTAAAATAGAAATAAAAAATATTAGCTCATTTTGATGCTTTAAAAATGTTGAAAAATCAATTAAAAATGCAAATGTGGAACAAAATGTGGAAATTATTTATCATTTTTCTATTTTTCTAAAAAATAGTTATAATTGTATAACAATTAACACGAAATGGCTTTGCGTCATTTTCATTCAATTATACAAATAATTTAATTATGAAAGGAATTAATTAATATGGAACAAAAAGAAAGATATTTATTTGCTATTGACCTAGATGGTACTACACTTCAATCAAGTGCTACAGGCGCAATACATGACAGAACAGTTTCAGCAATTAAAAGAGCTACAGAAGAAGGACACGTTGTATGTATTCTTACAGGTAGACCATGAAGAAGCACAAAATTCATTTACGACACTTTAGGTCTTAATACAATAGTTTCAAACTTTAATGGAGCTCACATTCACCACCCTTATAATCAAGAATTTATACCTTACATTAAATACTTAAATCTAAACGAAGCCTTATACATTATCGGTGATCCTCTTGTACAAAAAGAAATTACTAACCTTGCAATTGAAGGTCCAGATTGAGTGCAACTAGATCACCGTGATGAAGAGCTTGAAAAAGTTTTTGGATTTAAAACTAGTGCTAAATTACAAATTGGACTTAACTATCACAAGCTACCTTTAATGCCAACGGGTGTTATCTTTGATGTTAAAGCTACAACAGATGTTGAATTCTTAAGAAGATATTTAAAAGCACGTTATGGTGATTTAGCAGAATTTTCATACTGATCAAAAGGTGAAGGGCTTACACCAGTATTCGATATCACAAATACTCAAGCTAACAAAGGTAAAGCTTTAAGTTTATTAATTCGTTACTATGATATCAAAATTGAAAATACCATTGCTTTAGGAGATGGATTTAATGATGTGCCAATGTTTAAGATTGCTAATGTTTCAGTAGCAATGGCTAACGCATCTAAAGATGTTAAAAAATATGCTTCAATTAAAATGACAAAGACAAATAAAGAAGGTGGAGTTGGAGAATACATTCATAAATTCTTAGACAACCCTAAAGCTGAAATAGAAAAATCAAATGCTAGAAAAAGAAAAGTTCAAGCAGTTGAGGAAGAATAATCATGAAATTTATTGATGATGTTAAGTTATTTGAGTTGGAAACTTATGAAGTAATTGGAGTTGATGAAACTGGAGTTGGTGACTATTTTACACCACTGGTTGCATGTGCTGTATATTTACCTAATCGATTAAAAAAATTTGTTTTAGATTTAGGGGTTAAAGACTCTAAAAAACTAACTGATAATCGGATAAAAGATTTGGCACCTAAATTAATAGAGTTTTTACCTTATTCAGCTTACATTTTATCTCAAGCTGGATTTAATAAATTAAGTAAAAGCTTAAATAATAATGAACTTAAGTTTTTTACTCATGCAGCTGCATTATCTAATTTACATCAATATCATGTAGCTTCCACTAAGGCTAATGCTATTATTATTGATAAATATTCAACAACTAATTCAATTCTTAAATATCACGATAAAATATTTACAAATAACTGAGCAAATCTATATGAATATGACTTGCCCACACTATTAATTGAAAAAGCAGAAGATGTACACTTAGCTGTTGCTTGTGCTTCAATTATTGCTCGTTATAAATTATTAGAATACATGCAAGAACAAGAAAAAAAATGAAATTTTCACTTCTTGTTTGGAGCAAGTAAAGAGGTTAAGCAGCAAGTTCAAGACTTCGCTTTAACTTATGGGCAAGATTCACTTGCACAAGTTTGTAAGCTAAATTTTAAAATTAAATAATCGCAGATAATGCGATTTTTTATACCTTTAACATAGATTTGGTACAATTAAAACAGTAAACAATACAAAGAAGGAAGTAATAAATGAGTAAAAAAATAAGTATTAAAATTAAGGATTTTGACAATCTTGAAATTGAATTATTACAAGATGCTTCTACCGGTGACTTTATTTCACTTTTAGACCTTGATAGTGATAAAATTTCAACTTTGTTTGAAAAATATAAAGAACAAAGCGCAACTTTTGTTGCTAAAATTAAAGAACAAGTAATTAGAGAATACGAAAAAGACTTGCCAAATCAAATTGAAGTTAGAAAATTACTTGATGAAGCACAAAACAAATTCAACCTTAAATTGCAAGAAGAATTTGAGGAAACTCAAAAGATAAAGGATAAATTGGCAGATGCAGATAAAAATTATCAAGTTGCATTGGCCAAATTGGAACAATCCGATGCAAACCTAAAAGCTCAAATTGAAAATGCTCAAAACAAAGTTAAAGAGCAATTGGCTCAAGATATGGAGGCTTTAAAGGAAGAAATTAATAACTTAAATAATCAAATTTCCAAGACTAATTATGAAAAAGAAAAAGAACTTAATGAATATAAAGTTGAAATTAATAACCTTAATAAAAATCATGATCTAATAGTTCAAAATAAAGTTTTAGAACAAAAAGAAAATATCAAAAAAGACTTTGAGCAAATGTTTGAAGCTAAAAAGAATGAATTATTATTAGCTGGAAAACAAGAGCAAAAAGCTATTGATGAAGCTATCTTAAATGAAAAAGTCAGCTATCTAAATGAGCAAATTACTAATTTACAGTCTGAAATCGCACATACCAAAGAAGAAAATAATAAACTAACTCAAGCTAAGTACATGCGTTCAACTAAAGAATTGGGTGAAGATTTTGAAAAATCTATTTGAGACTCTTTAAATGAAAATTTTGGTTTTGATAGTAATATTAGATTTTCAAAAACAACTATTTCTAAAACTAAAGAAGGAAAAAATACGAATGTTAAAGACGAAGGAACTAAACCCGATTTCTTAATTGAATTCTTAAATCAAGATCCAGGTAGGGATAATGAAGTTATTGGAACAATCGTTATTGAAGCTAAAGACCAAGCTAGTGAAGAAGGAAAACAAAAAAATTCTAACTTTTACAAAAAGTTAGAAAATGATCGTAATAATTATAAAGCCGATATCGCCTTCCTTGTAACAACATTAGAACCAAATGAAAGCTATTTAGTTAAAAACGTAAATAATTATAAGAATCTTATTCAAATGCGTTTTGAAGCCTTGCCACAAATGATTCGTATTTGACAACGCTTATTCATAGAAAAAAGTAAATTGAATCGTTTAGATATCAATCTTGAGTCTAAAGCTAAATTGCTTCAAAAATTTGATGAGTTTAAACATGAATTAAGCAATTATCATGTTCGCCTAGTTGATGAAACAATTGCTAAAATGATTAAACAAGTCGATGATTTAATTAATATTGCAAATAATTTACGTAATTCAATTGATAATGAACTTAAGGGAAGATTTGAACGTTTAATGAACAAATTTATTAAATTTAGTTTACAAAAAGAATATGAAAAACTTGATATTCAAGATTCAGGAATAGACACACCACAAATTCCTCACACAATGAAAGAAATACCAAATATTCAAGATGCTGATATTGTAGAAGAAGAATAATTACCCTTGCAGTAAGCTCCTAAAGTGATTTAGGAGCTTTAATATAAAAAACTAGTAATTCAGCTACTAGTTTTCTTTTTTGTACTTATTAACTTTAACGCGTTTGGTTTTTGGAATATTAAGTACCATTGTAAATTCACCTTTAATGCTATCGAAAGAAGCAAATTCTTGGTATAGTTGTGCTCCTGAGCCAAAGAACCATTGTTCATATATTTTGGTTAATTCTTTGGCCAAACAAACTCTTTCTTTTCCTTGGAACACAGTATCAATATCTTGCAATGTTGCAAGCAGTTTATGAGGTGAAACATAAAAAATGTATGTCCCTATTTTTAAAGTAGAAAGCTGATTAATCCGTTGTTGACTTTTATCTTTTATAAATCCTAGAAAAGTAAATTCATTTGAAAAGTTAGAACCAACAAAAGCTGTAATTGCAGCATTAACTCCAGGAATAATTTCAACTTCAAGTCCAGCATCTTTTGCTTGTGCAATAACTTCAAAACCAGGATCCGAAACTACTGGCATTCCAGCATCTGAAACTAAAGCCACATCATTACCATTACGAATAAGATCAAGTAAGCCTTTTGAAGAACTCTTTTCAGTAAAGTTGTTGTAAGTTAACAACTTTTTATTTTTAATTTCATATTTTTCAAGCAGTTTATGAGTAACTCGGGTGTCCTCACAAGCAATATATTCTACTTGATTCAAGATTCGCAAAGCTCTTAGTGTAATATCTTCTAGGTTCCCTATTGGTGTTCCCACTATGTATAATTTAGCCATAATACTCCATTAATTTATTTAACATAATTTGTTTTTGTAATTCAAAAATTGCTTGTTTTTTTATTTTATTGATAAATTCATCTATATCTAGAACAAAGTTCAATATACTATTACAATGATTATATCAAGTGTTGCGTAAATCGCTTAATTCCTGAGTTAATTGGTTGCTTAATGGTAAAAAGTTCATTTTACCAAGTAGCATAGCTTTTAAAGTAAGTAAAATAAATTTACTCATTAATAAATTATCTTTGTTTAAAACACTATCAAGATAAATAAATAGCTCCTCAGGTTGTTTAAACGATTGTTTAATAGCATTTATTAATGTTTTTATTTCAACTTCCGCTACATCAAAAAATTCTTCATTATCAGATAAATTAGGATCTTTAAATAGGTAAGCTAATAATAAAGATATAGGTTTTTTTGTCACATTATTTGGCCAGCTAGCTAATATTTCTTGATAACTTGGATTCTCCACTCTAAGTACTTGTGCACGAGAAATAATTGTATCTAGCAACATATTAATATTATTGGTTGTAAGTACAATTATCAAGTCATCACTTGGTTCTTCAATTGATTTTAAAATTGAATTAAGCCCATTAATTGAAGTATTTTCAATATTCTTTATTACTAAAATCGAATATTTATAAAGTTGCTTAGTAGTGCTGCTAAATGAAAGTGCATAAAACGCGTTATCAAAATCATCTTTTTTAATACTTTCTTCACTTCCATCTAGCAATAAAACATTTGGAGTTAAATATTCAAGTGTACTTATTTCTTCAGTGTCATTAATTGCATTAATAAATTTAATCAAGTCAGCATCAAACTGATAGTTTTCTTCACCCTGTAATAAAAATAAATGATTTAACTTACCATTCAAAGCTAAATCATTTATATTTTCAAGTATTTTATTTTGTAGCATGCTTTTCTAAGTAAGCAATAAATTTAGGGTGTTGGTGAAGTTGATTAATTATATCTTGAAGAACTTCTTCTTCTGTTTGTGTTGCATCAATAACCATGAAACGTTGTGGATCTTCATGAATTAAAGCTTGATATCCTTTGTAGACTAAATTATGAAATTCTAATTTTTCTTGTTCCATTCTATCTTCAACTAGTCTAGTACTTTCTCTTCTTTGTTTAGATTCTTCCGGTGTAAGGTTTAAAAACACTGTAATATCTGGCATTGTATGATTAATAACAATGTTAGTGATTGCTTTTACAAATTCAATTCCTAGTTCTCTGGCATAACCTTGGTAAGCATAAAAACTATCAACATATCTATCACAAACCACAATTTGATTTTGCTCTAAGGCTGGTCAAATGACTTTTTCTAAATGAATTCTACGACTAGTTGTATATAATAAAGCTTCTGCTACCGGTGAAAGATCAGAAGATTTATCCAAAATTATTTCTCTGATTTTTTCGGCTTCTCTAATGCCTCTTCCACCAGGTTCCCTGGTTCAAATGACACCAATTTCGGGATGCATTTCTGCTAATTTAACTACTAGTTTTTGTGTGATGGTTGTTTTTCCTGATCCATCAAGTCCTTCAAAAGATATAAACATATCAACTCCTTTATTTTTGTCTATTATTAAGGGCAAATTTAATCGTAATTTCATCCATATAATCTAAGGAGGCACCAAGTGGCAGCCCAATAGCTAATTTAGAGACATTTAATTTTTCTTTACCTAATTCAATTTTTAATATTTGATTAGTTATTTCCCCTTTTAATGTAGGGGAAATTGCTAAAATAATTTCATCAAAAGTGCTTGCGTACTTAACAAACTCTTTAATTTCCTTTTGATATTTAATAACATCTTTTTCTTTTTCGATTAGAAAAGGCAAGATGTAGTATTTACCATGATAAAATCCTGCATCTTCAATTTTTTGCATAGCTTGCAAGTTTTCAACAACTAATAAAGAATTATCACGGTTTGGGTCATGACAAATTGTACAGATATCTTGTTGCATTAAACTACTACAAATTGAGCAGAATTTTGTTTTAATCTTAATGTCTTGGATTAATTGAGTTAATTCAAAAACATCGTTTTGTTCTGATTCTAGAATCCAGTAAACAATTTTTTCAGCTTGTTTCTTACTGATACCTGGAATTTTTTTAGCCTTAACTATAAAGGCATTGATATCATCAGTGTAAAACATAGCAGCCTAAAAAGGCATTCCTCGCATTGCTGGAGCTAGTTTTTCAGTTTCTTCTTTAATTAAGTCGATCCCTTCATTGAATGCTACAACAAGTAAATCTTGTAATAATTCTTTATCTTCAGGATCAACTAATAATTCATCTAGTTCAATAGAAACTATTGAGTAATCACCTTTCATCACTAGTTTAATACCTTGCTTCTCAATAACGAATTCTTTTTCTTCAAGTTCTTTTTGTTTAGCTTCAAGTTCTTTTTGCATTGTTTTAATTCTTCTTAAAAAATCTGGTGACATGTTCATAAGATACTCCTAATTTTATCTAAATAAGTTAGCGCGATTAATAAATCAATCATCGCTGTTTTCAGCAATTGTTTCCTCCAAAAACTCTGGTTCAACAATTGGAGGTAAGTCATCTTTATTATGACTACTAATATATTCTTTAATTTCTTGCACTTGTGAGTGAGAAATCGGGTAAATATATTTATAAGGCTCTCCAAAAAGGTATGTTACAAAGCTTTGTAGCCATTGACTATCACCTTTTTGTGCAATTTTATCTAATACTGCTTGGTCATTTGAAGTAACCACAATAAAGCGATCTGAACCAAACATAATTTTTAGTTGTTTAAATAACGCAGCTTGTTGTTTAAATTCTGGCTTTGATAACAAAATTGAATCTATATTTGCAAGTGCGTTTCTAAAAATAACTGTAAAGTTATACTCAGAATTCTGTTGAATTCATCTTGCATCATTAACATATTCTTCAATACCACGTTTTTGTAAAAATTCCGCATATGGGATCTTTTTAGCGATTGGTGTTTCTTTATTATATTCTAAACTAGTAAAATCTTGAATTTTGTTTATGTCTATCTCTCTTGTAGAAATAAGATTTTCTTTTTCGCCAGTTATGGTTTGATCATTAATTAGTTCAGAATCCACATCTTTGATGTCCCCCTCATGCTCATTATTATCAAGTAAGAATTCTTGAGTTTGATTAAGCATTTCACTAACCATAGCTTGAGTTTTATTATTTTGCTCAACTACATTTGAAAATGATAAATCCATTTGATTGTAATCATTATCATCTTCTTCTTTAATTAATTTATTAGCTAAAAATGAATCTTGCACAGAAGCATTTAAAAAATCATGCACTTTTTGATCGACTACAGTTTGAATTTGATCGCTTTCATTGCTTTGAATTAAGTTGTCATCTGAATTTGTAGCTACTAGGTCAATATCAATGTTTGAACCAATATCAAATTTAAAGTTTTCCGACACTAAATTTAGCACACTTTCAGTGGTGTGATGTTGAATATTAAGCTCATGTTCAGGAACTTTTTGCTCTTGTACTGTGTCATTTTCTTCTGGAATTAAGTTTATAAAGACTTCGGAATCTGATTCTACTTGTTTTTCTGCTTGATCCAAAATTTTAGTATCTAAAGTTGCCTCCATTATTGATTTTACAGGTTCCACTTTAACATTATTAAAATTAGCAGGTGCTGTTTCAAATTCTTGCAATGCTTTTAATAAACCAAGTTCAATAATTTCAAATGGAAAAGGGCTTCTTTGAACCTTGATAAACATATCATAAAATGCATCAGCTAAAATAAGGCAATTATGAGTTGAAGTAGATATTTGATTTAATTCCTGTGGTGTATAAATTACCAATAAATCACTTGCCTGTGTTTTTAAGTAAAGAAGCTTTTCTTTGTTTAAATTTAATAAAGCAAGTACTAATTGACTTGGATCAATTCCTTTTTGCTCTAATTCGTTTAACTTACGAATCAACTCATAAGCGCTGGCATTTAGAATTAAATTCATTAATGTGATAGTTTCGTTAGTAGATAAAATACCAAAGTTAGCATATAAACTCTCAGCTGTAATTGTTGCTCCATTAAATGAAGCACTTTGGTCTGCGATAGAAAGTGCATCCCGCATTCCACCGCTAGATAATCGAGCAATAATGCGAAGTGCTTCTTTTTCATATTGAATGTTTTCTAATTCTAAAACATGAGCTAAATGTTGCATAATGTCTTTATCACTCATTCTATTAAAATTAAAAACTTGTGTTCTAGAGCGAATAGTTAGAGGAACTTTTTGCACATCAGTTGTGGCTAAAATAAAAATTGAATGAACAGGTGGCTCTTCAAGTGTTTTTAAAAGTGCATTGAAAGCGCTCTTAGTTAACATATGAACTTCATCAATAATGTAAATTTTATATTTACTATTAATAGGAGCTTGCTCTATTTTTTCTTTAAGATCTCTGATTTCATCTACTCCATTATTTGAAGCTGCATCCATTTCGATAATATCTAAACTGTCATTGAAATGTGCAAGGCAATTTTGACATGAAATTGCATTATTATTATGTGCACAATTTAATACATTGGCAAAAATTTTAGCTACAGATGTTTTTCCGGTTCCTTTTGGACCACAGAATAAATAAGCGTGCCCAACTTTGCCTGAAAGAATAATATTTTGCAATGTTTTAACAATGTGTTCTTGACCCACAACTTGTTCAAAAGTATTGGGTCTATATTTTCTATATAACGTCTTGTAACTCATTTTGCTCCTTACTATGTTTTAATATTATAAACAATTAAAGTGATTGCTAATATAAATAAATCAAATTTATTCTAATAATTTCATTTACTACTACATTGTAGGGATAAAAGTGAATTACCACATTTTATGAAACATAAATAAAAAAAGTCCAATGGACTTATTATTTAGCTTGAGCTTCAGCAGCTTTTCTAGCAGCTTTCTTTTCTTCTTTAGCTAATTTTTTTGCACGAGCTTCAGCACGTAATTTGTTTTTTAATCTAACTACTTTACGCATGTTAATCCTTTTCATTTAATTATTAATAATTATGAATTTATTTTACTATAAAAGTTGAATTTTTAAAAATATTTTTATCTCTTATTAATCAACTAAAATAGTAAGAAAAATAATATTCTTACAAAATTGTAGCAAATATTTTATATTTTGTGAATTTAGTCAAAGAGCATCTAACAAAACATTTTTTAATAATTCTTGCTTAATGTTGTTTGTTTTTCGATTTTTAGCTTCTTGCATTTTTAATATTGAAAAATCTCTTGTATATTTATGGTTAAGAGAAAGATATTTTTCAGTTATTCTATAAAGAAATTCTGTGAACAAATCATTTTTACTTTTTAAAATTCTAATGCCAGATACAACAAAAATGGACATTTCAGTTTGTAAATAGATGGGGTATGATCTCCTATTATTATAGTCTGCAAATGGATATCTGTTTGCAAATTTTCAAATTGATTCAGCTTCTTACTAAATATCCTGAAATAAACCACCTACAGAGACACTTTTACATATTTTTTATATGCAGAAGTGAAAAAATAATATCATTTTATTAATATATTTTTTGCTCTTCTCCAAACCCTTTAAATCTTATTTCTGCACTAATTTTCTCTTTTGAATATGCCCTTCCGTCTCAAGCTTGCTTGTTTATAAATTAATTTTATCATAGCTATAAACAGTTACTGAAATATATAAATTTTGCTCTTGAAATTAAAATTTTTCACATAGATCAGTGGTTTATAGCACTTTGTAAAAAATAGTTTTCAAATTGATCATGATAGATATAGTTATTTATGACAAATTATATTTTTAGTTTTAGTAAGATTTCATAGCTTATAAAATATAATTTCTATGTAATTTTAGGTACATTTAAATGAAAAAAAACTACATATTTTAGGAACAAAAATTTCTTAATCACATGTAATTCGGAAAAGTAATTACATTAGAAACATTATGATACCAATAGAGAACTGATGTTATCTGTGTTTGCATAATGAATCAATGCAAGAATAGAATTATTTATACGTTTTGCATTAAATGTCTTAAAAGTAATGTGCACTAATAAACCATTTAAATAAAGTCGTCTTATTGTTTTTATCATTACAAATATTTTTTAAAGAATATAAAAAGTAGCAAATTAGATTTTATTGAAAAAAGTAAACTCTCAGGCCTTTTTATTACTATGTTAATAAAATAAATTATAATTAAATGGAAACTATAGAAATAGAGGAAGAATATGAAAAAAGAAAAAGAAGTACTTGTAACTGAAAAAATAATAAACGAAACACTTGATCGTATCATGGCAGATCGTTTTGGAAGATACTCAAAATATGTTATTCAGCAAAGAGCACTACCTGATGTTAGAGATGGACTTAAACCTGTACAACGTCGTATTTTATACGCTATGTATGGACTAGGATTATTTAGTGATAAACAATATAAAAAATCTGCTAGAGTTGTTGGCGATGTTATTGGTAAATACCACCCACATGGTGATTCTTCAGTTTATGAAGCTATGGTTAATATGTCACAATGATGAAAAATGAATTTACCACTTTTAGATATGCACGGAAATGTCGGATCAATCGATAACGACCCAGCTGCTGCTATGCGTTATACTGAAGTTAGATTAGCTAAAATTTCAGAATTTATTATTGGTGATATAAAAAAAGATACAGTAAAATTTGCACCCAACTTTGATGACTCTGAAGTTGAGCCGACAGTATTACCTTCAATTTTTCCAAACTTATTAGTTAATGGGTCAATGGGAATAGCTATCGGAATGGCAACTGATATGCCACCACACAACCTTGGTGAAATAATTGACGCAACCATTTATCGTATTTTAAACCCACATGCTACATTCTATGATGTTGTAAAATTTATTAAAGGTCCTGATTTCCCTACAGGTGGGATTATTCGTGGGACTAAAGGAATTTTAGAAGCTTTTGATACCGGAAGAAATCAAAAGGATAAAATTAGACTTTTCGCTAAATATACAACTTATTCAAAAGACAAATACAAGTACATTGAAATTACCGAAATTCCCTATGGCGTAGTAAAATCAAAATTAGTATATGATATCGATAATATTATTAATAATAAAGATATTGATGGTATCTTAGAAATTAAAGATCAGTCAGATCGTGAAGGAATTAATATATTAATTACACTAGATGCTAATGCTAGTGAAAACAGTATTTTAACTTATTTGTTCCAAAAAACGGATCTACAAGTTACATATTCATACAATAATACTTGCATTGTACAAAATTCACCTCGTACATTAGGAATTGTGCAACTTATTGATAACTACATCTTGCACGTTAAAGATATAAAAACTAAAACTTTAGTTTATGATCTTGAAAAATATAAATTGCGTTTAGAAATTGTAGAAGGATTTATTAAGGTATCCGAAATTACTGATAAAGTAATTGAAGTCATTCGTAAATCTGAAGGTTCAAAAGCTGGTGTCATTGAAAACTTAATTAATGTTTTTTCATTTACTAAGAATCAAGCTACAGCTATAGCTGAATTAAGACTTTATAGATTAAGTAAAACTGATAAAGAAGCTTACCTAAATGAAAAAGCTGAATTAGTTGCTGAAATAAATCGTATTAACTTATTGCTTAGTGATGAAAATAAATTTAATGACTTTATCATTGACCAATTAAGTCAACTAAAATTGCTCTTTGCTAAGCCTAGAAAAACTGAAATCGTGGAAGAGGAATTTGATTTTAGTTATAATGAGACAGATCTTATTAAAGAAGAAATGATTAATATCGGTCTTTCACGTGGTGGATATATTAAACGTCTTTCACAAAGAGTTGTGGACTCAAATAACTTCGAGACTTACAACTTAAAAGATGATGATAATTTAATTTTCTTTGGAAAAGTAAATTCAATTAATAACTTATTGATTTTCACAGCACTTGGAAACTACATGATTATTCCAGCTTATAAGATTCAAGAATCAAAATGAAAAGATTTAGGCTTCCATTTATCTAATTTTGCTGACTTTTTACTAGCTGATGAAGTGGTATCAATATTTGAAATTAATGATTGAAACTCATTAATTTATGTTGCGCTAGGAACTAAGAATGGATATTTCAAAAAAACCTTGCTACAAGATTTTGAAGTATCTAGAATCAATCGTTCTTATACAGCTATTTCGATGGAAAAGGGTGATAAACTTGTCAATGCAACCATTTGCAATGGTTCACGTGATATAGTTATTATTACAGAAAATGGTTGTGTTTCAAGGTATAGCGAAACAGATTTAGCGCAATATGGTACTAAAGCAAAAGGGAATAAAGGTGTTTATTTATCGCTAAATGATAAAGTTCAAATGTTTAGCACCATTGCTGCTGATGGTTTATTAGCTTTAGCATCTAACAATGGTCAAATTGTAAAAATTAAAGCCGATAAATTCCCATATGTTCCAAAAAACATTAAAGGTAAGCCTATTTTTAAAGATACTAAGAAATTCTCTGTTGATTCAATTGCTGAAATAACTAGTGATGAAGCAACATTAATTGCTAGAGATGTACTTGAACGTAGTTTCATTGATCAGGTTAAATCATATGCAATTTCAACAGATAGTCCAAGAATTTATCACATTGATATAGCCAACCCTGAAAAAGTAGCATTCAATATTAAATATTTTGATCAAGACTATAAAGCTGGTGAAATGATTTTTTCAAAGGAAAGAGTACAAACTGAAGCCAAAACTTTAGAACAAGTTCGTATTTTAGAAGAATCAGCTACAGCAGCAATTAATGCTTTAATGGAAAAAATTAATAAGAACTTAGAAGCAGATAAAAAGAAAAATAAATAGAATATAGCAGCAAGCCCTCTTGCTGTTTTTTCTGCTACAAACTGCATAATTCTTTTACTTGTTTAAATAATGCTGCTATAATAAGAACAATATGAAAAATCAAGCAATTAATATCTTATTTTTAGGAGATATTTTTGGAGAACCAGGTGTGAAAACTGTAGAGAAATTTCTACCTACCCTAATCAAAGATTTTTCAGTTGATTTCACTATTGCACAAGGTGAAAATGTAACTGGTAGAAAAGGATTAGATAAAAACGATTACGATAGACTTTCACAGGCTGGAGTTAATGCTTTTACAATGGGAAACCATGTTTGAGCTAACAGTGATATTGAAAACTTTATTGATAACAGTAATGTTATTAGACCTTATAACATTGACTTGGATTATCCCGGGCAAGGAAGTAAAGTATTTGAAGTTAAGGGAAATACATTAAGAGTGACATCGATTATGGGAATTACTTTTAATGAATTAATGTCACCTTGAAAACAATCTCAAGCTAATAACTTTTTTGATGCTATGGATCAATTACTGGAAGAGGGTCAAAAAGCTGATTTTCACTTTGTAGATTTTCATGCTGAAACTACAAGCGAAAAGAATGTTTTTGCCTTATATCTAGATGGAAAAGTTGACGCAGTGTGTGGAACACATACACATGTACAAACTAACGATGCTCGTATTTTACCAAAAGGTACAGCTTATATTACTGATGCTGGTATGACAGGTCCAATGAATTGTGCTATTGGAGCAAATTTTGATGAAGTTTATCACAAGATGCGCTACAATGCACATGAACGTTTTAAGGTTAGCAATAATAACACTCAAATTAATGGGGTGATTATTACACTAGATAAAGTAAATGGTAATTCGATTAAATTACTAAATATTTCAGATATTACACTTTAATTTAAATCAGCTTAGCCTGATTTTTTATTGCTTATTTATAGTTCAAAGCTGCTATAATATTTAAATCTTAGGGGTCGATATGAATAAAATAAAAAATTTAGAACAACTTAAAATCGTTACAATTATCCACATTATTTTAGTAATAATTTCTACTTCTTTTGCAATTCCTATGTATGCTGTAAATACTTGATTCGGAATACTAAGAACACTATCAACAGTCTTTTCAGGAGCAATTTATTTAGCAACTTTTATAGTATTTATTATTATGCTAGTAACAACTGCAACTTTAACTTCATATGTTTCACAAGATAATAAAACCTTGCTTTGGGTTTCGTTTATTTTTTTGTTCTTTTTCCCACTTGTAAGTTGAATTTTAAACTTTATTGTAATTTCTCATGAAAATTCATTTTATGCAAACCAATTTGAGTAGTAAAAATTCTAGACTTTTGGGTCTAGAATTTTTGTATTATTCCATAGCGTTTTGCTTGTTTTTAAAGTTCATTTTAATTGGACAACCTCTAAAGTCAAAAGTTGCTCTAAGTTGATTTTCTAAATAACGTTGATATGAAAAGTGTAAAAACTTTTTGTTGTTAACAAAAAATGTAAATGTTGGGATTTTAGCTTTTTCTTGACGAGCAAAGTAAATATTTAATCTACCACCATTGAATGGTACAGCAGGTTGAATAATTTGAGTTTCCATAATTAAATTAGAAAGCATTGAAGGTTTAATGTCTCTTTCAAGGTTGGTTCTAACCATATTGATTGTTTCATATAATTTATTTAAGCGTTGGTTATATTTAGCTGAAATAAATACAAACGGAACCCATGGTACAAAGTGGAATTTATTTCTAAGCTTCTTTTCATATTGTGCCATTGTATTAGTTTCTTTTTCAACTAAGTCTCATTTGTTAATAACTACAATAATTGGTTTTTCATTTTCTAATGCATATCCGATAATACGTGAATCAAAATGCGATATCTCTTCCTGTGTTGCATCGATAACAATTAAAGATAAATCAGCTTCAGCAAGTGAATTCATTGCTCTCATTAAGGCATAATGATCAACTGATTCAACTAATTTAGATTTCTTAGTAATTCCGGCTGTATCAATAACATTATAAACTTTACCATCAATTTCAACCAATGATTTAACTGAATCTCTGGTAGTCCCAGCAATCGGAGACACAATTGAGCGTTCTTCTTTAGCTAAATTATTAAGTAATGAGCTTTTTCCGGCATTAGGTTTCCCGATAATTGCAAGGTTAAATGTTTCAACACTTTCTTCTTCGCTAAAATCTAAGTCTTCTATACATCTATTAAGCACATCACCTATTCCTTCACCATGAAGTGCTGAAACCGGAAAAATATGTTCAACTCCTAGCTTATATCAACTGTAATCAAATTGTTGATTGTCTTCAAGTTTATTAGCTACAGCAATAATTGGTTTGTGACTTTTACGTAAAATATTCATGATAAATAAATCATCATTGGTAATTTCACTTGTTCCATCAAATAAGAAGATAATTACATCTGCTTCTTCGATAGCAATTTTAGCTTGAATTTGAATTTGTTCTTGAAAGGGTCTATTTTCAATTTCAATTCCACCAGTGTCAATAATTTTTAACTCTTTACCAGCTCAATTAATCTTCTCATAAAGACGATCACGAGTTACCCCTGGTTCATCATGTACAATTGAAACTTTTCTTCCAATTAATTTATTGAAAAAAGTACTTTTTCCAACGTTTGGTTTACCTATAATAGCTACTGTATTACGCATTATTGGCCTCCTTGTAGGGTTTTAATTTTATTATCAACAATTTGTAGGATATGATCTAATACTTCTTCTAAATTCATTTCTGTACAGTCAACATAAATAGCATCTTCTGTTTTGTGAAGAGGGTCAATAGCTCTGTTCATATCTTGTGCATCTCTTAATTTAACTTCATATAATACTTCTTGGAAATCTGTATTATAACCTAAAGCTTGATTTTGTTCAAGTCTACGTCTAGCACGTTCTTCTTCACTAGCTCATAAGAAAATTTTAACTTCGGCATGAGGCATAATTTTGAAAGTAGTATCTCTACCATCAATAATGTAACCTTTATTTTTTAATGTCATATTTTGAATAAAATTAACAACAAATTCTCTTACTTGAGGAATTTTGGCTACAGTTGGTGTGATTTTGGAAATATAATCTGCTCTAATATCATGTGAAATATCCATTCCTCTAAGCAAAGTTACATCATTAGGTCTTAGTTCTATCATCCCTGGCTCAAGTGATTGAATTATTTTTTCTGTTTCATGTGATTCAATTCCTGATTTATTTGCATTATATGCTACCGCGCGATATGCACTTCCACTGTTAATAAATGTATATCCTAAGCGTTTAGCCAATTCCTTTGAAATAGTTGATTTTCCTGCTCCACTTGGCCCATCAATTGCAATATTAACTTTCATATTTTCTCCTACAATAAATAAATAAAAATGCACAAAATTAGATTTCGAGCTTATTGACCTTAACTCGAGTAGTATTTGTGCTTTGTAAATTTTGGTTGGCTACTTGAGTACTATTAGGTTGAGAATTTATTAATTCATAGAAAACTTTATTTCTTTCGTTAGTTTGATAGAAAGGAAACTTATCTATAAAACATTCAGTTAATTTCAAGTATTCAACTTCAATTTTATTCAATTCTTCTTCTACATGTTTTATTGGTTTTTTATTGGTTATAAAAGATTGCTCATCACATCATTCTTGACAAGCTTGGACATTAAAATGTTTAATTTTTACTAAATCCGTTCCAAAAAAATTACTAATTCATTTCATTTCTTTTTCAAGTTCCTGATCTTCTTGCAAAGCTAGGTACTTTAATCTTTGAAATGAGAAAGTTTCTTGGGTAGATTGCTTTGATTTATAACCTATTTTACCCATAGCTTTATTTTACTATATTAATTTATAAAAAATTGATAAATATCAAGAAAAAAAGGCTATTTAAAAGCCTTAGTTACAGCATTCTTAAATGAAATTTCATCAAGAGGGTAAAATGTATTCACTTTTTCATATGCAGTTTTAACAACATAAGTAATATATTGCTTATTATCACTGAATAATTCAGCAATTGGGCGTTCTGAAACTAGCAATTTATCGAATTCATTTTCTTCTACTGAAACCTCATTTTGATCAACTTGTTTTTTAAATGCATTTTCATATACTGGCGAAGAATATATGAACATCAATGCATAATAAATTACTTTTGAAGCAAAGATTTTTGGATATTTTTTAAACATCATTGAATTAGTAATGTAGTCTTTAAACATTGTATAGCTGTTTCTATTTTTAATATAACTTTTATCAATATTTAAATTAAATGAATCTACATCTAAGTCACAAATATTTTCTCAAGTAATTACAATTCTTGGTTTTTTGCTAAATAATACTATTAAAGAAAATACTACAATAGCAATATAAAATGCTAAAGCAAAATAACTAATTAAAGCAAATGCCCCGATCGGTTGAAATAAAAATGGACTATAAGCATTTTTCTCTTGGTCTCAGATAGTTATTTTCAAAACTCCAGCTGCATATAAAGCAAATAAAATAATAATAATTCCAAAATAAGCACTTGACATCCCAAGTTTCCAATATGTTTGTCGTCTTACTCAAGCAATGTTAAATCCTGCTTTAATAAAATTAAAGTAACCATACATTTTAAAAACTGCATAAAACAATAAAGCAGCTAATATAATGGTAATTATATATAATCAATTTAATGTCATAATTTTATTTTACTAGATTGTATTTAAAAAATATACGATTTTTTTACATTCAATAGAAAAATATTTTTATTGAAATTTCCATATTTTTGCAAAAAAGAATCCTATATTCTAGAGTGGGATGTAAAAATATGGAAATTGATTCTAAAGTGATTCTTTGCTCATAGGTTTGATAGAATAATTATGAGGCAATTAAATGTTGCCTCAATGGCACTACTTATTTAAAAGGTTTTTCTCATCCCTCATCTTTTGTTTCCTTTTTAATATATTTTTTGCTATTAAGTATTGCCAGATATTTTCAAGTATATTCACAAATATTTTTTATTTCCATTTTCTTTTTTCACATAATTACCTCCTTATCTCTTTCTCGCAATTTTTAAGGAACTCCTTTTAGGTATAATGTAAAAATGATCGATTAAATTTTACGAATAAATATAATATATTACTATGCTACAAGATTAAACAATGTCTGTTTTTAAAAAAACAGGCATTTTATTTACCTGTTTTTTGAGTTTAAATATCCGAAAACAACTATTCCTGTAGCCACAGAAACATTTAATGATTGCACAGTACCATATTGATTGATGTGAATGCATTGATCAGTAACAGCAAGCACTCCCTTACTTACACCACTACCTTCATTACCCATTACTAATACTGTATGTTCAGGATATTGAATTGTATTATAATCCACTGAATCTTCTTGCAATGTTGTGCTATAAACTCAATATGAATTATTTTTCAGTTTAGTAAGAACAGCGCTTAGTGAACTGACTTTGTAAAAATTCATTCCCACAAAACCACCTGAAGAAACCTTTAAAGCTGTAGAGTTAACCTCTGCTGCATTATCTTTTGGAAGTAAAATATCTTTAATTCCCGCTGCATTAGCTGTTCTAATAATTGCTCCTAAATTTTGCGGATCTACAATATGGTCTAAGGCTAGAATGATACTTGGTTTTCTTTTAACAAGTTGTTCAACATCTGAATAATTGATGCTTTTAATAGCGACAATATAACCTTGGTGGTTAGCACTGTTTGACATTTCGTCTAATATATTTTTTGAAACGAATTCTATTGGAATGGCACGCTTATCAACTTTAAAACTAGTGAAATTTTCATTTACATAAATTTTGGAAATATTTAAGTTGCTGTTTAAGGCATCCATTACCGAATTCTTTCCTCAAATTAATGTTTCATTAGATGACTTAACAATCTTTTCATTACGCTTTTTGCTATCTGAACGTTCATTAGCAAAAGATTTATTTTTCTTATTAAATTCTTTTTTCATTTTTTCCTTAAATTAAGTTTTTATTAATCAATATTTCACGCAATTGATCTGCTTGACTGTATTCCTTTTGAGCAATTAATTTTTTTCACTCATAATAAATTTCAGCATATGATGCAAAGTCAATTTGCTCAAATTCATATCTTAAAGTATTGAATATTTTAATTACTGTAGCATAATATTTAACTTCTTTTGTTTTATTAGCTTGCTTTATTATTTCATTTATTAATTTATTAAAATCAGAAAATCTTAAATGTGCAATAGCTTGCATTGCTTCTGTAAATAAATCATTGTCATATGCGTAAACATCGATATTATCCAGGTAAGCTGCAAAGTATAAACGCTTAATTTTATTAATTAAAGCATTTACTGATTCCAGCGTATTACTATCAATATTTATTTCACTTGTAAATCCATTTTGTAGGAAAATAGTCTTTAATACATCAGGACTGTAGTTCTGTAAAAAATCTTTAGGTAAAATTACGTTTTGTAATGATTTAGACATCTTCATGCCATTTAGGTTTATTTGTCCAGTTCTTAGCCAATTTTGTGCTATTTGGTGTTTTGTAAGTGCATAAAATTGAATATTTTCGTTTTCGTGATGTGGAAATGTTAAATCCATCCCACCACTGTGAATGTCTACACCTTCTTGGCCAAAATATTTATAAATTAATACAGCACACTCAGTATGCCATCCAGGTCTACCTTTGCTAAAGGGTGAATCATAAGTAACTCCAACTTTAGTCTTTTTTCATAAAGCAAAATCAATTGGTGATTTTTTTAGATTACTGTATTCGTTCTCTTCCGAAAGCATGTTTTCAATTTTTTGATTTGATACTACACCATAATTATTTTGGTATTTTAAAACATCAAACCAAACATTTCCTTCAGTATCTTGATACGCAGCACCTACTTCAAGCAACTTTTGTATAAAATCAATAATTAAATTCATGTTAGCTGTCACATATTCTAAATGAGTAATAGTATCTACATTGAATTTTTTTAGAAGCTCTATGTATTTATCAGCATAAAATGCTGCCACTTCTTGCTCACTTTGATTAGTTTCAATTGCTTTGTTGATAATTTTGTCATCAATATCAGTTATATTGTGTACAAAATTAAATTCATTACCTAATGCACGATTTGCTTTTAATATTAAATCCATGGTCAAAATAGGTCTTAAATTTCCAATATGTACATCATTATAAACAGTTGGACCACAGGTATAAACTTTAATCATCTATTCTCCTTAATTAATTTATGTAATTATATTATATTTAAGCCTTAAAAATTGAAAAAAGCTATATATAAGATATAAAAAAAATAATGTTTAAAACTATACAAAATTAATAATTTTATATAATATAAAAAATTATTAATTTACCTATATTTAAGGAGTATGATGTCATTAAAACAAAAAGTTAAGTTTGCTATTAACCAAGCATTAGAGCAACTGCAAAAACAAAATTTTTTAAATCAAGAATTAGAAATTGAAAATTTAAATTTTAATGTTGTTCAACCAAACGTTCCAGAAAATCTTAATACAAATCAAATTCAATATGATTTCTCAACTAATGTAGCTTTTATTGTTAAACAATATGCTTTGGAAAAGAATCCAACAATTGTAGCTGAAAAAATTGCTCAAATCCTTTCACAAGATAACTTATTTAGTCAAATTGATGTAGCTCGTCCAGGTTTTTTAAACATTGTACTAGCTAACAATGCTTTTGTACAAACAATTCAACAAGTTATTAGTGCTAATGATGGATTTGCAGGAAACTATATAGCAGGAGAAAAATTAAATGTTGAATTTGTTTCTGCTAATCCTACTGGTTTTTTACATGTTGGTCATGCTAGAGGTGCTGCTTTTGGTGATTCATTAGTTAGAGTTTTGAGACATGCAGGTTATAATGTTGAAGCTGAGTACTATGTTAATGATGCTGGAAATCAAATCAATGTCTTAACTAATTCTATTTGAGTAAGATACTGTGAATTATTTAATATCACACACCCAATGCCTGAAGAATGCTACAGAGGTAATGATATTATTTGAGGTGCTCAACAAATTAAAGAACAATATGGTGATTTCTTTATTCAACTTGATGAACAAAAACGTGAACAATTAGCTTCTATTGCTACGAAAATTATGCTAGATAAAATTAAAGAAGACTTAGCTCATTTTAATGTTAGTTTCGATACCTTTTCAAGTGAAAAAGCTATTAAGAATTCAGGTGCGATTGAACAAACATTATCTGATTTAAAAGCTAAAGACGCTACATATCAACAAGATGGTGCATTATTTTTAAAAACTGAAGCTTTAGGTGATGATAAAGATCGTGTACTAGTTAAATCAAATGGTGACTATACATATTTCTTGCCAGATATTGCTTATCATCAAATCAAGTTTAATAAATGTCATAACTTAATCAATATCTTTGGTGCTGACCATTCAGGATATATCCAAAGAATGAAAATAGCAATGCAATATTTAGGTTTTAATCCTGAAAATCTAAATATCTTAACCATTCAATTAGTTAGATTAATTAAAGATGGTCAAGAATTTAAAATGTCTAAGCGTGCAGGAACAAGTGTTACTTTAGCAGACTTGATGGATGTTTCATCAACCGATGCAATTAGATTTATGATGTTGACTAGAGAAATTAATAACAAATTTGATTTTGATATTGATTTCGCTAACTCACAAGATTCTAAAAATCCAGTTTTCATCGTTCAATATGCTCATTCGAGAGCAGTTTCATTGTTAGAAAGATTAACTAAGGATATTATTAATACAAATATTCAATTCACAGATAAAGCTAAAAAAGTAATTATAGAATTAGATAACTTTGACGAGTTAATTAAAACAATTATTTCAACTACAAAAGTTAACTTAATGACACAATACTTAATCAATCTAGCTAAACTATTTAATAGTTTTTATGCTGAAACTAAACTGCTTAACCACGAAGATCAAAGCACATATGCATATCTAGTTCAAGCTGTGCAAATTGTTTTACAATTAGGACTTAAACTTATTGGTGTTTCAGCTCCTAAAACAATGTAATATTAAAATAATGAAGTATAATAGAAATACTTAATTTAAGGGGAAAATATGTCAAAAAGAACAATGTTAGAAATCGCAATTAATAAAGTAAGTTTAGACCCTACAGCTGAATTTACATTTTTCGAAATCTTTGATGCTGTAGAAAATGAATTAAAATCAGACTGAGAAGAACGTTTTGTAACTGATGCTAAACCATATGAAAAAGTCAGAGAAACAAAGATGGGTGAATTACATCGTCTTTTAACTGTTGATAAAAGATTTCAAAGAACAGCTAATGATAAATGACAAGGTAAAAACACTGGATTTTAGTAGGTAATTATGGCTTTAGTAAATGCAAAAGATATGCTTAAAAAAGCTAAAAAAGGTAAATATGCTGTTCCACACTTTAATATTAATAATTTAGAGTGAACTAAAGCAATCTTAATAACTTGTGAAGAAATGAAATCGCCTGTTATTTTAGGTGTTTCAGAAGGTGCTTTGAAGTATATGGGTGGTTTTGAAACTGTTTCAGGTATGATACTTGGGATGATTAAGGATTTCAAAATATCAATTCCAGTTGCTTTACATTTAGATCACGGTTCATTTGATACTTGTGTAGAAGCTATTAAATCAGAAGCTTTTACATCAATTATGTTTGATGGATCACATTTACCATTTAAAGAAAACAAAGAGTTAACTCAAGAGCTAGTTTTCCTAGCTGCAAGTCGAAACATGTCAGTCGAAGCTGAAGTTGGCTCAATTGGTGGTGAAGAAGATGGAGTGATTGGTTCAGGGGAAATCGCTGATATAAAAGAGGCTGTTTCTTTAAGCAAGCAAGGAATTACAGTGCTAGCTGCTGGAATCGGAAATATCCATGGAATTTATCCAAAAGATTGAAAAGGGCTTAATTTTGATGTACTTGCTGAACTAGCTACTGAAACTGGGCTTGGAATTGTGCTACATGGTGGTAGTGGAATTCCAAAAGATCAAATCCAAAAAGCTATCTCACTTGGTGTGACTAAAATAAATGTTAATACTGAACTTCAACTCGCAAATCACCAAGCAATCAGAGATTTTATTATTTCAAATAAAGATCTAGAAGGTAAAAATTACGATCCTAGAAAACTTTATAAACCAGGTTATGAAGCTATGTGCAAAGTCATTAAGGAAAAAATTCTTGAATTTGGCTCACAAGATAAGGCTTAGGCCTTTTTTCTTTTACTTTAATATGGAAAAATTATAAAATTTATATATGAAAAAATTTAGAAAACTACTTTTACCAACAGTTGTATTAAGCACGCTTATCCCAACTGTTGCTACACAATGTAATCAAACTAACACAAACAATGGAAAACCTGAAAAACCACAAGATGACAGAAATGATAAAGAACTTAAAGATTTGAGTGCTAAAGTAATTAAATATGCTAGAGAAAATTTACTAACTCAAAAGGAAATTGTTAAATATCAACCATTACTTAATTATCTTAATACTCAAGTTAATAAAATAGATGCTTTAGGGCAAGAAAAACCGATAAATAAGACAAAAGTTAAAGCATACATTATCAAGCAAGAAAATAACTTTAAAGCTATGAATAAGGTATTTTCGAGTGGTGATATTTTCGATAACGCACTCAAACAAGCTTGAATGCATTTCAATAATTCTTTAGATAAAATGGTTGAAAAATCTAATTTCATTATTCAAAATGATTTAAAATTGCAAGAAAGTAAAGCAAAATATAGAAACTTTATTCAAGATTTAACCAAAAATTTTGCCGATAATAGGTTCGACTTTATTTCAAATACTGAAGTTGAAAATTTTAATAGTCTTTATAATCAAGCATTACTTCTATATAAAACATTTATGAGAGAGAACTTGCCAAAAAATTATGTTGTCTTAATGAATAATTATGTAGCAGATGGTGATACCATTTATCAAATTTATCTTGGAGAGCCAGCGCAAGGGCAAGACACTAGTGTAGCTACACAGCCACTTGTAGTTAAAGAGGCAAAACACAAAGAAAATATAGGGAGAACTTTAGGGCTACGTTTTAGAGGAATTGATACTCCAGAAACTTTTAAAAATATACCTGCAAAAGATGCTAAATTGGCTCCATTAGAAAATAAATATGCTCATGAAGCCAAGTGAAATCTTATGAATATTTTAGATGAAGAAAATTGGGTTTTTTATATCCACAAAACAGGAAATGACGTTTATGGAAGATGAGTAACATTACTATTTTCTAATTCTAAGCAAGATTTCGCTACTGAATTCGGTGCAAGACAAGTTGCTGCTGGAATGGCGCGTGTCTGATATATTAATGACACAGATAAAAAGAGCATTTTCTATGCTAAAACACCTTTAGAAAAAGAATATTACAAGTATATAATCAAGGTGCAAGAACAAGCTCAAGCTGAGAAAAAAGGATTTTGAAAAGAAAATATTAATAATGTTTTTCACATTGACTAAAAGATAGCAATTTTGCTATTTTTTTATCTATCTTATAGTCATATTTGATTTTGTTTTAGGTAAATAGACAATTTGGAAAAAGCTTAAATTTAGGTATAATTCTAATAAATATAAATATTTATTAGAATTGGAGCTAAAATGGCCGAACAAAATAAAGAACAAAATAACTATAATGCAAGTAATATTCAATTTTTAGAAGGACTTGAACACGTTAGAAAAAGACCAGGTATGTATATTGGTTCTACTTCTAAATCTGGGCTACACCACTTAGTTTGAGAAATTGTCGATAACTCTGTGGATGAATGTATGGCTGGCTATGCAAGTAGAATTGATATCACCATTAACACCGATAACTCAATCATTGTTGAAGATAATGGGCGCGGAATTCCAGTTGACACACATGAAAGATTTAAGATTTCAGCTCTTGAAGTTGTTTTAACCAAGTTAAATGCCGGTGGAAAATTTGAATCTAACGCTTACAAAGTATCCGGTGGATTACACGGAGTTGGAGCTTCTGTAGTTAATGCCTTAAGTGATTCATTTAAAGCTTGAGTTAAAAGAAATGGAAACATCTATTTTGCAGAGTTTGCTAACGGTGGAAAAACTATTCAATCAACTCATATAATTGGAACATGTAATCCAGAAGAAACAGGAACAAAAATTCAATTTCACCCTGACTACTTAGTTATGGAACAACTTCCTTTTGACAAAGAGTTAATTATTGATCATGCTAAACAAATTGCTCACTTAAATAAGGGACTTTATGTTTCAGTTACTGACTTACGTGACAATACACAAGTTGAATTCCAATATGACAATGGTATTATTGACTATGTAAATGAGTTAAATGAAGGATATAAGCCAGTTACACCTGTAATTTATGCAGAAGGTGAATATACAGCTAAAAACAATAAAGATGAAGATGTTGTTATTGGTGTGGAAGTTGCTATGCAGTATCTAGCAGATTTATACCGTGGGAATGTTATTTCATACACCAACAATATTTCAACTCACGAAGGTGGAAGTCACGTATCAGGGTTTTATGATTCATTAATGAGACTAATTAATAACTATGCAATTGAACATGGAATTATTAAGACTGATGCTGAAAAATTCACTCGTGATGATTTACTCGAAGGTGTAACTGCAGTTATTTCAATTAAACATCCAGATCCTGAATTCGAAGGACAAACCAAAGGAAAACTTGGGTCTAAGGACGCAAGACAAGCAGTAAATAAGGTATTTAGCCCTATTTTAGAACGTTTCTTAAATGAAAATCCTGAACTAGCTAAGAAGATTATTGAAATCGCTACAACAGCTAGAAAAGGACGTTTAGCATCAAATGCAGCTAGAGAAAATGCTAGACGTAAAAATGTATTTGAAAGTGGTGGCCTTCCAGGTAAACTTTCAGACTGTAGTTCTAAAAATGCAGAAATTTCTGAACTATACATAGTCGAAGGGAACTCAGCTGGTGGTAGTGCTAAAATGGGTAGAGATAGAAAAACACAAGCAATCTTACCTTTAAGAGGGAAAATTATTAATGTAGAAAAATCTCGCCAAGAAAAAGTGCTTGCTAATGAAGAAATTCTTTCATTAATCACAGCACTTGGAACAGGACTTGGAGATAACTTTAACATTAATAAACTTAGATATCACAAGATTGTTATTATGACGGACGCTGACGTTGATGGTGCTCACATTAGAACCTTACTTTTAACATTCTTTTATAGATACTTTAAACCATTAATTGAACATGGTTTCATTTATATTGCTCAACCACCTTTATACAAAATTCAACAAAACAAATTTGTTGCATATGCTTTTAATGATGCACAAAAAGATGCTATTTTAGCTGATTTAAATCCTAATACTAAAATTACTATTCAACGTTATAAAGGGCTTGGAGAGATGGACCCTGAACAATTGTGGGAAACAACAATGGATCCCGAAAACAGAAAGATGCTTCAAGTACAAATTGAAGATGCTTATAAAGCCGATCAAGTATTTGAAACCTTAATGGGTGAACGTGTTGAACCGAGACGTGAATTTATTCAAACCAATGCTAAATATGTTAAAAATATCGATTTATAATAATTAAAAAATTCAGAGTAGCTCTCTGAGTTTTTAATTTTGCTTCTAAAATTTAGGACAAAAAGATTTAATTTCACAATATATGGAAATATTCTATATAATAGAATATAAGGAGAATTATGAAAGAACAAAACACTAACTTAAATGCTAAGGCTAGTGAATTTATTACATCATTTAAAAATACTAAAAATAAGACCTGAACTATCACCTTTATTGTGCTAAATTCATTTTTATTAGCAGCATTTCTTGTTGCATTCTTATTAGCATGCTTTGGAGAAACATTTTCAAGCCTTACACAACGTATTGCTGCTGCCTTCATATGATTGTCTTTAATCCTAATAGATGTATATTTCTTAGCTAGATTAATTAGCTTGCTTATTATTTTATATGCAAGTGAGGATAGTTCAATTAACAGCTTAAATCGCAATTTAAAAATTTATTTAGTTTTATCATGTCGCTACCAAGCTTTAAAAGAAATTAAACTAACTAATTAGTATTATAAATTCCTTTGTCCCTACCAGATAGGGATTTTTATTTTGCAAATAAAAAAGTGCTAATGCACTTTCTATCTAATAATATCAATTAGATTTTTCATTAATGAAACAACTGTCATTGGTCCAACACCACCAGGAACTGGTGTAATTGCGGCTACTTTGCCTTTTACATCCTCATAATCAACATCACCACAAAGTTCATCTGTAAGTTTATCATCTAAGTTTGTACCAACATCAATAACTATTGCTCCATCTTTAACATTTTTGGCTTTAATATATTTAGCCACACCAATTGCAACTATGACAATATCACCTGATTCAATCCCCTTAATTCCAGTTTCTTCATTATATGTAGCAACTGTTGCTCCCATACGCTTAATAATGTGAGCTAAAGGTTTACCAACAACATGAGAACGACCCACAACGCATACTTTTTTATCTTTTACGTCTATTTTATAGTGTTCCATTAATTCAAGAACACCACGAGCCGTGGCTGGAACAAAGTGTTTTTCGGGTTGATCATTATATAATCTGAATTCATTTTTGCTTGTTAATCCATCAATATCTTTGTCATATGGTACAGCATCTAAAATTACTTGGGTAGGTAGATGTTTTGGCAATGGTAGTTGCACAATAATTCCGTCATGTTTTTCATTAATACGATCCATTTTCTTTAAAAGGCGATCTTGACTAATGTCTTCTGGAAATTTGTATAAAGTTGCTTCAATACCTAAATCTTCAGCAACCTTTAACTTATGTTTAATGTATTTGTTTGAAGCTTCATTGTCACCAACTTGAATAATTGCCATTGTTAAGGCTCTTGGTAGTTCTAAATCAATTAGTTCTTGTTTTAATTTTGCTAATTCACTTTTGGCTAATTCTCTTCCACTTAATATTTGCATCTTAGCTCCTCTTCGTATTTTTCTAGTTCTTCACTATATTTCTTTAGTTTATTTTCTTCAGCTTCAACTTTATCTCTAGGTGCTTTTGCGACAAATTTTTCATTGCTTAATATACCTTTAGCACGAGCAATTTCACTCTTAACAAAAGCGATTTTTTCTAATAACATTTCTTTATTTTTTGCTTTTGTTTCTTCAGATTGTTTAATATATAAAGTGTTGTTTTCTAATGCAATCATGTAATCAACATTAGCTTGCACTTGTGCATAAGCCATCTTATTGATCATAGCAATTGCATTAGGGTTTAATTCAGTAACTAAGTTGTATAAAATAATTTCTTTTTTAGATATGTTGTTGTCTTCACGATATTTTCTAATTTCAGTAACTACTGCAATAACATCATTAATATAAGAAGCTTGGGCTTCAATTTCAAAGTTAGGTCAACTTTGTTCAAGTAATTCAGCATTAAATATTTCACTGTATAGTCTATCTGTAATAAAAGGCAAGAATGGATGTAGCACAATTAAGGTTTTTCTAAGGACTTCCATTGCACTTTGCTTTGAATATGCTGTTTTTAAAAATTCAACATATCAACCTGATAAATCATTAAATAAATAACGATAGATTTCTGTTCCAAGCACAGCAAAGTCATAGCTCTTAATGTGAGTGTTAATTTTAGTTTCTAAGTAAGCTAATTTTTCCATAATTCATTTATCAGCATCAGTTTGATCACAATCGTTTTCTGGTAAATCAGAAATATATTTGGCAATATTTCAAAGTTTATTATTAACTCTTCATGCTGCTTCAACTTTTTCATCGCTAAACTTGATGTCAAGTCCAGGGGTTGTGTTAGTGATTAAGAATCATCTCAAAGCATCTGAACCATATTTATCAACCATATCCATAGGATCAACACCATTATTTAAAGATTTTGACATCTTTCTTCCTTGAGCATCACGAATTAATCCATGTAATAATAACTCATCAAATGGCTTTTGCCCCATGAATTCAAGACCAAAGAAGTACATTCTTGCCACTCAGAAAAAGATAATGTCATATCCAGTAACTAATAAAGAAGTTGGGTAGTATCTTTTAACTAATTTATCATCTTGAGGTCAACCTAAAAAGACAAATGGTGCTAATCCAGAAGAGAATCATGTATCAAGTACATCAGGATCTTGGACTCAGCCTTCACCAGGACAAGCTACTTGCACCTTCATATTACCAGATGCATCATATCAAGCTGGAATTCTGTGCCCTCATCATAATTGTCTTGAAATAGTTCAATCATAAACATTTTCCATCCATTGTCTCATAGTGTTTTCAAAACGTTTAGGGAAGAATTCCACCCCTTTACCAGAATCTAAATCATTTAAAATTAAATCTCTGAAGTGTTCCATTTTAACAAATCATTGGGGTAATACTAGAATTTCAACAGGAGTCTTAGATCTGTCTGAAATCCCAACATTAGAAATAGTAGTTTCAACTTTTTCAAGCAAGTTATGATCTGCTAAATATTGGCCAATAGCTTCACGTGCTGCAAAACGTTCCATTCCATGGAAAAGCTCATTTTCTGGATAATTAATTTTTCCAGCTTTATCAATGGTTTCAAGAATTTCGAAACCTAGTTTTTGCATAATTTCAATGTCTGCTTCAGCATGCGCACTAAGTTTCATTAGCCCTGATCCAAAGCCAATTTCTACATAGTCATCTGCAATGATTGGTAAACGTTTTCCAGTAACTGGATGAATTACATATTTACCTACTAAATGTTGGTAACGAGTGTCTTCTGGATTATAAACTACAGCAACATCACTAAGTAAGGTTTCAGTTCTAACTGTGGCAATAACTAAATACTCATTTGAATTTTCAATTGGGTATTTAATGTAATACATTTTTTGCTCAGTAGGTTCATTATTTACTTCAATGTTAGAAAGTGCAGTTTGCAATTTAACATCTCAATTAATTGCTTTTACACCTTTGTAAATAAAACCTTTATTATATAAATCAACAAATACTTTTGAGACTGCTTCATTAGCTTTTTCATCTAATGTGAAACGTTCATTTGAATAATCTAAAGCCAGTCCAATTGTTGACCATTGTTTTCTGAATAAATTTGCATATTCGTGTTTTCATTCTCAAACACGTCTAATAAATTCTTCACGCCCTAAATCATGACGATTTAGTCCTTCTTTTTTGTAAATTTCATCTTCAACTTTTGATTGAGTCGCAATTCCTGCATGATCCATACCAGGAAGTCAAAGTACATCAAAACCATTTAATTTCTTATAACGGATAATGGTGTCAGGAATATATACATCTAGGGCATGTCCTAAGTGTAATTTACCTGTAACATTAGGAGGTGGTAATAAGATTGTAAAAGGTCTTTTAGCCTCATCATGAGTTTGAAAATATTTTTTAGCTTGCCATTTATTATCAATGCCAGCTTCAACAAGTTTATGATTATATGATTTGTCCATTTTTCTCCCAATTTTCTTGAAATTTATATATCAAATATAGTTAATATAATTATATAGTATTTTGCGAAAAAGGGCAGTATTATACATTTTTAAATAAAAAAGAAAATAATTTTTTATTGAAAATTTTTGAGCCTATAAACATGTTTTAAAAAAATTTTAAATAGTTAATTAATAATTAAGTTTGTCCCTTTAATTATTTAGTTTCAATTAATTTTGATAAATATATAATTGATATGGTAACAATTATGAAAACAGGACAAAGTTATATATCAGATATATTATCTGCAAACCAAACTAAATACATCATACCTATTTATCAAAGACCTTATAGTTGGAATGAAAAACAATTGTCTAGACTATGAGATGATATTACTAAAATACATAATTTTAATAAGAAAGATTACTTTATTGGAGCAATGGTTTCTGTGGAAGAAGGAATATCACCAAACCTTGTCAAAGATTTAGTTATCATTGATGGGCAGCAAAGATTAACAACATTTATCATCTTATTTGCAGCTTTAAGGGATTACTATTTAGATAATAATCAAAATTATGAAGCTCAGAAAATTCAAGACACTTATTTAACTATACCAACTAGAGAGAATACTTATAATCGGATCGAATCAAGAAAAAATGACCAAGATACATTAGTTTCTTTAATAGAAAATAAACCACATCACAAAAAAGATTCTTTAATCATGTTTGCTTATGATTTCTTTACGAAAAAAATTAAAAATTCAAAAATTAAATGTAATGAATTAGTGGAAGCTATTAATCAAATTTGTCTAGTTCAAATTATTTTAGATAAAGAAAACGAAGATTCACAATCTATTTTCGAATCTCTTAACTCAACAGGAAAAAATTTAACTGGATCAGATTTAATAAGAAATTACTTATTGATGAACTTAAAATATAAAGAACAAGAACAAATTTATAATGATTATTGAATTAATTTAGAGGAATTATTTACAATTAACAATACATTCAATAATGAAATTGCAGATAATTTTATACGTGATTATTTAACTATGAAGACTAAGGTTATCCCTAATAAAGATCAATTATATGAACAGTTCCAAACATACTTTAATAATTTAACAATTGAAAATAAAAATTTAGAAGTTTGCAAAGATCTCTATTCAAAAGCAATAATATATGAGCAAATTATTAATGGATATTATAGAAATGATAAAGAAATAAGCACAATTCTAGGGAACATAAAAGGGCTGCAAATTAACATTACTTACCCATTTTTTATGCAATTAATTGACTTATTTGAAGCTGGAAAAATAACTCGAGAAGATCTTTGTTTAGGATTGCAATTATCAATTAGTTTTATTATACGTCGTAATGTATGTGGTCTTCCAAGCAATAGATTAAATAAAATATTCGCTTCATTAATTAGCCATCTTGATCTAAATAACTTCTCAAAATCTATTAATGAGTATTTCTTTAGTTTAAGAGATAAAGACAGATTCCCAAGAGATGATGAATTCATGCAAGACTTTAAGACATTTAATGTTTATAAGAAATTAAATAAGAAGTACATCTTGAAGTCTCTAGAAGAATATGATAATAAAAATCATATTAATATTGATGCAGCTACAATTGAGCATATTTTACCTCAAGGAAGTCTAGGGGCTGAATGACAAAAAATGCTAGGGGAGAATTATCGTTCTATCCAAGAACAATATCGTGACAGAATAGGAAATCTAACTTTAACCAACTATAATTCTGAGCTAAGCAATAAACCATTTCCAACAAAATTAACTATGAAGGGCGGAATCAAAAAAACTCCTTACAAGTTAAATCAATATTTTATTGAAAATGATATACAAGGTTGAAATCCTGATCAAATTGATAAAAGAGGCTCAATCTTAGCACAAGAAGCAGTTAAAATTTGAATTTTTCCTACTGTTGAAAAAGACTTTGTGCCTAAGCAAAAAGCGCAATATACGATTAATGACTTTAATACAAGCGAAGAATCTTTACATATATTTAAAATGATTGATGCTTATGCTATGTCACTATCAGAAAATGTAAATCGTTATATCACTAAAACTTATGTTGTTTATGAAATCAAAGATAAATCATTCTTATCATTAGCTCCAAGAGTATCTAAAATTGTTGTCGGACTACATTTAAATATGAGTGAAATTAATGACTCTAAGCAAATTTGTAGAGATGTAACAAATATTGGGCATCTACACTTAGGTAAAAGTGAGTTTTCATTCACAAATAATACTAATCCAACATATGCTTTTGATTTAATTCTTCAATCATTTAATAAAAGCAAATAATTTAAGCAGCTATATAAATAGCTGTTTTTATTTACCTCTAGTATCAATATTAAGGTAAAATAGGTATATGAAAATAATAGCAAATAACAAAAAAGCTTTTCATGATTATGAAATCATTGAAAAATTTGAAGCTGGAATTGAATTAATGGGCTGAGAAGTTAAATCAGCACGTGCTTCTAGTGTTGATATAACAAATGCATTTTGTTCAATTTATAAAGGTGAAATGTATCTTAAAGAGGCTTATTTTAAGCAATATATGCAAGTCAAATGTGATGAAACTAGAGATCGTAAATTGCTTTTACATAAAAATGAAATACGTAAAATAGGGTTTAAGGAAGATACTTTACGTTTAACTATTATTCCACTAAAAATTTATTTTAACGAAAAGTCTCGGCTTAAAGTTGAAATAGCACTTGCTCGCGGGCTTAAAAAGTATGACAAGCGTGCTAAAATCATTAAAGAAGAAGTCAATAAAAAAATTGCTAAAACTTTATTATTTTAATACAATTTTAGTTATGGGGATATAATGGTTTCGACATGTTATGGAGTCTTATTATTGCAGTAGTTTGGTAGACTATAATACTTCTAGACTTTTTAAACGGAAACGCTAAAAAAGAATCAAGCATCAACCCAATGGTTTTTGCTTACAACAATGCAAATCTAGCTTTCGCTTAATATTCGCGAGCTAGTGACTTATAAAAAGTTCCTCGATTTTATAAGTCGGTTAGAGGATAGTGCAAGGGTTGACAAGCTTGCATGAAAAATGTCAAGCATCATAAAACCTTTTAGTTTGCTTTAGGCTTATGGTGTTATTAAAAGCAAACTAAACTGTAGAAGTAGTAAGTCCTTTATAATGTGGACAGGGGTTCGATTCCCCTTATCTCCACCATGCCCTTTTAGTTCTAGTGGTAAAACAGTTGACTCGTAACCAACCATCATGAGTTCGATTCTCATAAGGGGCACCATATATCATGCTATGCATGATTTTTTTATACTAAAATTTAATATAAAAAGAGCCACTAATTAGTAGCTCTATTATTATAATTTTAGAATTTATCTTCAGGTAAGTAGATATTTCCATCAATACTCTTAATTTCCGATACTGAAATAAAGGCATTTTCATCACATTTACGTACATCTTTAATAATACGAAGTACATGTCTAAATAAAGCAATAGATGTAATAACTTGAAGGTCTTCTCCTTTATATCCACCTTTTGCAGGGAATATAGTCATACCTGTAACAATTTTGTTATCATTGTTAATAATATTTCTGATCAAGTCAGCATTTTTTGTAAAGATTTGAACACGAACAAGTTTAAATTTAGGATATAACTTGTCAAGTATCATAATGTAAACTACGTTAACTAAAATTGTAGCAATAAAGTTTGGCGATAAGTATAATTCGAATGATCAAGCTTTGTTAAATAATTCGCTTGCAGCTGCAAAGTCTTTGCTTAAAGACAAGTAATTTACAAGGTCAGCTTTATTACTAAATGCAGCATTTCAATCTATATTCTTAAATTCATTAAAGTTTGTTAAGTTAATTCCATTTATGTTTTTTGCAGCTTCAGATACAGATGTTTTAAGTGCTTCTGCTGTTGTTATTTCTGCATTAGATTGAATAGTTGTTAAACTTGCAGCTCAAGTTTTTTGAGCTTCAGTCATATTTGTTTTAGCATCTTGTAATAATAATGAACCTGGTAATCATGACCCTATGGCAACCGCAATAAAGACAATGATAATGTTCATATATCCTGAAATAGCACCAAATGATTTTTGTTTTGCATTAGCATATCATTCACCAATAACCCCTGTAACACCAGCTGTACCACCGATAATTTGGATAATTGCAAAAATGTAAGCAAGCATGTATCCATATATGATTGAGTAAAGCATTAAGGCAATTGTGTTACCTGCATCAGCCCCTGTTCATTGCATAGGAATAATGCTACTTAATGATTTTTTGTAATCTGATAAAAAGTTCTTTACGTGAACGTTTGAATAATCCCCAATAATGTAAACACTATTAGCACCTGGAATTAATCCAATTGAGAATGATACTAATGATGAAACTGCTAGGAATAAAATTGTAATGTTTGTAAATAGCTTACCAACTTTTTTATATCCAAATACGAATATTGGAATACTTAAGATAATGTAAGCCACCCAGAAAACGAATTGGTCAATAAGGTTTCTAACTGTTTCGCTAACTTGTGATTGTTTCAAGTTAACAACAATGATTTTGGCAGCAGATTGTCCAAATGCAGCTAAACCAAAGTTATAAATACCAACGTTCTTAACAAAGAAAACACTGATAACCCCAAAGAAAATAGCTGTTACTATAGTAATTGTTACTATTTTTCACATTGGCATTTGTGAATAAAAACGATTTAACTTAAGACCGAAGTTAGACATTCTAGTTCTTTTATATAATGTGTTGCGTTTTTGAATATGTGTTGCTCCACTTTGATCATATCCTTCAACTAGATTATGCATTTCTTGGTTAAATTCACTTTCATGAGATTTTTCTTTTTTCTTAGAAAAGATATTCTTCATTTTTCCTCCCTTCCTTAAAAAATAAATAAAAAAGATTATTAGCGACAGCTAATATCCTTTTTATTCTACTACTTTTTAGCACCTATATCACTAAAATTTTAATTAAAAACCTAGTTAAAGCTTAACTAGGCAAAAATTGGTCATCAAAAGATGAAATGGTACATCGTACAGGGTTCGAACCTGCGACCCGCTGGTTAAGAGCCAGCTGCTCTACCGACTGAGCTAACGATGCAGTATTATTATAAAACTTTTTTTATATGTGATAATAAAAAATGTTCTTTTTTATATTAGCAAGCAAGTATGCTCTTTCACCTAATTTATAGCCTTAATAATTAGATACTTTTGAAATAATATTTAAGTCTTATTTTGTCGCTTTAAAAAACACAATAACTAATAAAGTATCAAGCGAAAATGCTTTTATATATGCTAAATAAGCCTTAATTATATTTTGTTTGATTAGAATAGCTTTTTAGAGTTAAAACAAAAGTCACATTTTTAGATTTTAAAAACTGTGACTATAATTTTTTAAATTAAAATTTTACAAATTCATATTTTTGTTTTTGCTTATGCAGCTAAATTATTGTTTCTTTTAGATAAAGTTATTTTTTGATAACCATCAAAAACTAGAATACAAATGAACAAGAAAATAATAATTAATATAAAAGTATGCACAAATAGAAATATAATAAATTTCTTTTATAGTTAAATTATTTACTTTTCACCATCACTAGCATGTTGCAAAATGTAATATTTAATACTAATTCAGTATTTAGAAAGTCCAAACTGTTTTCTCATAAAAGAGTTGATATATTTTTCTACTATCAAACTATCAACAGTAAGGTATAAATAAATTACTGCATCCATTGTAAATGTGTCTGTATTTGATAAAAAAGTTGTTTTCTTATTGTTAAATGGTTGCTTATATAGTATCAATAATAATATAGTAAATATAGTGTCAATTATGCATTGAAATATATATAAACCTGTGTATGCATATGAATTATGTTTTAAGGCAACTTCACCTAAAACTAAAAGCAATATATATAATGTAAAGAAAAAAGTATATAAAGCAATTGAAACATTTCTTGATTTAGATGCAGCATATAAAGTTTGATAAATTTCTAGATCATTTGGCTTTCTTAATTTATATTGAATATTTTCCATATTATTTCTCTTCTTCAAAGCTTATTTCTAAGCATTCAACAATTTTTCTACGATATGTAATTAGATACATACATCTGAGAAGATTTTTGTACATAATTGTTGCTTTTGAAGCTTTAGTTTGAAAAATTATATTTACTAATTTTTTAGTATCAATATTTCTTCTTGAAATTGCTCCAATAATAAAATAAGCAGCAATTAAAGCACAATATGCAGCTACTACCACTCCAATAGCTCCAAACATTACATATAAAGCTTTAGAATCACTGTCAAATGCACCTGTAATTTCCATAATTACTCATATAAGAATAAAACAAAGAAATGCAGCACTAATTCCCGCACCTGCTCAAAACATACTTCTAAGCATAAGAGAGTATTTAAAAATATAAGTTTCTTGTTTTTTAGTATGAGCCATATCAATCTCCTAAAATGTAAAGCGAAATATCACTATTATTATAATTACTTAGTTAGAAATTTTATTAAAATGCATCCTAAAATGTGGAATACTGTGATTTTTTTCACATTTAAAACCTATTTGTGGAAAATTTGCATATTATAGGCCTTGGATAGTTATTAAAATACCCTTTATTAAATTAATTGATTAATTTATAATAAACTTACACATATTATTAACAAATAAGCTTATAAACCACATAAATAAATTTAATAACACATATCTAAATTAATTTATAATTTAACTACTTTAAAGGAGAATATATGACTAAAAAAGTTAGAACACGTTATGCACCTAGTCCTACTGGATATTTACACATCGGAGGAGCTAGAACTGCCCTTTTCTGTTACTTATTTGCTAAACATTACAATGGTGACTTTGTTTTCAGATTAGAAGATACAGATGTTAAGAGAAATGTAGAAGGTGGTGAAGAATCTCAACTTCTTAACCTTGCTTGGTTAGGAATTGTGCCTGATGAAAGTCCACTTAATCCAAATCCTAAATATGGAAAATATCGTCAAAGTGAAAAGTTAGATAGATATAACAAAGTACTAGAAGAATTATTAGCTAAGGGATTAGCTTATAAAGCTTACGATACTACTGAAGAATTAGAAGCTCAAAAAGCTGAATCAGATGCTAAAGGAATTCCAAGCTTTAGATATAACAAAAACTGACTAAAAATTTCTGATGCTGAAAAAGCTAAAAGAGATGCAGCTGGAGAATTCTCATATCGTCTAGTAATGCCTAAAAATGTTGAATTAGCTTGAGATGATATGGTAAGAGATAGAATTAGCTTTAATTCTGATGAAATAGCTGATTGAGTCATTTTTAAATCTGATGGATATCCTACATATAACTTTGCCGTAGTAGTAGATGATCATGATATGGAAATTACACACATTTTACGTGGTGAAGAACATATCGGAAATACACCTAAACAACTTGCTTTATATCAAGCTTTAGGTTGAGATACTCCATCTTTTGGCCACATGACAATTATTACTAACATGGAAGGAAAAAAACTTTCAAAACGTGATTTAGAAACAAAACAATTTATTGAAGACTACCGTAATGAAGGATACATTCCAGAAGCTATTTTTAACTTTTTAGCTCTGCTTGGATGAACTGCAGCAGATGCTAGTGAAGTGATGTCTCAAACCGAAATCATTGAAAAATTTGATCCATCTAGACTTTCAAAAAGTCCTTCTAAATTTGACATCAGTAAGATGGACTGATTCTCAAAACAATACCTTAAAAATGAACCTAATGACAAATTAATTAAACTTATGAATCTAGATGCTAGTGCTTTTGATGCTGATTGATTAGATACTTTTGTTGAAACATTTAAATCTAGTGCAGTTACTACAAGTGAACTTAAATCACACTTAGACTTATACATGCAACCTGCATTTGAAAAACAAGAATTTAATGAAGCTGATTTAAAAACAGTTACTACATTTGCAAAATATTTAAAAACTAATTTAGCTAATAATATCTTTACTATTTCAAGCATTCAAGAAGCAATTAACCAAACTCAAAAAGAACTTGGGGTTAAAGGTAAAAATTTATTTATGCCAATTAGATTAGCTGCTACTTGTGTAGCTCATGGACCTGAGTTAGCTAAAGCTATTTGACTTTTTGGCGTCGATGTAATTAAAGAAAGATTAGCTCACTATGAAAATTAATTTTAAGTCTATTATTAAACCTGTTTTTACAGAAAATGGTGAAGAAAAGATTAATGAAGAAGCAATTCAAATTATTGAATTTGATGCACCTGTTAATCGTAACTGAAACGAGGAAGAACAAGCTGTAGAATTGATTTTTAAAGAGCCAAAATATAACGAAACCAATCGGATTGATATTTATGATTCTGAAGCTTGAGTTTACACCAATCAAACTACAGTTCAAATTAAGCATAACGCTTTCGGTGAAGTTAATGTTACTTTCTTAGATCCTAAAACAAAACAACTACATGAATTAAATATGCGCACTTATTGCTCTGAATTTATTAAAGGGGATAATAAATATGAATTTAAGTATTTCATTTGTGCACCTGATAATAATTCACCTGCAAGTTATTTTGATTTAACATTAACTTTATCTGAATAATATAAGGAGCTAGTAATACTAGCTTTTTTCTGCTTTTAATGTCCCAAATATATGGAAATTTTTCACAAAATATGGAAAAACAAATGTGTTTTCACATTTAAGCTTTATTTATTTATCTATTTGTGGCGTTATTATAAAATGGAGATAGTATTCAAAAAATACACAAAATATGGAGAACAAATGAAAAATAAAACTAAATGACTTTTAAAATTGATGCCACTTGGTACTGCTGCTATCACTTTACCATTAGCAGTTGTATCATGTAATGATCCTGAAAAAGATCAAGTTAAAGCTCAATTAGAAAAATTAAAAGGTGAAAAAAGTAGTTTAGACAGCAAAATTGCTGAATTAGAAGCTAAACTTAATGAAAGCAAAGCTAGTGCTGATAAATTAAAAGAAATTCAAGCACAATTAGAGCAATTAAAAAGTGAAAAATTAGCTACAGCAAATGCTATTTTAGCTGTAGCAAAAGATCAATATAATGAAGCTTCAAAAGCTTATGATAACAAACTAAAAGAGCTTGCATTAAAGCTTAAAGAAGTTAAAGCTATTAAGGAAGAAGCCAAAAGAAACGAAGGTATCAATGAACTTAAGACCAGAGTTACAAAAGAATTACAACCTTTAAGTGTAAAACATGACCAAGCATTCAATCTTTTAAGAAAAGCTGAAAAGGATGCTAACTCAAGAATCAAAACAGTTAAAATTTTCCACTCAAATGATGAGCACGGAAGAATTAAGATGGATGATGGAAAATACTCACTATACTCAGGTATGATTCGCACAGGAGAATACTTAAATGGTAAAGCACGTGACTTGCTTCTATCAGCTGGAGATATGATTCAAGGTTTACCACTTTCAGATACAGATAAAGGAAAAACAATTACTCACATTGCTAAAAACATTGGTTATGAAGCTGTGGCTGTAGGTAACCACGAATTTGACTATGGACTAAAACACATTTTAGACCTTAATGCAGAACTTAACCAAGAAAAAGAAGTTATGCCATTTTTATCAGCTAATATTTACTATAAAGAATTATCAGCTGAAGAACAAAAATCAGTTGAAGGCTACGATGCAAGTAAAATTGGTCAACGTGCTTTCAAACCTTACATTGTTAAGGAACTAGAAAGTGGAATTAAAGTTGGTATCTTTGGCCTTACAACTCCTGATACAAGTGTTACATCTCACCCAAGAAATTCAAGACTAGTTAAATTTACAGAACCAGTAGAAGAATCTAAAAAAGTTGTGGCAGAAATTAGACAAGAACATCCAGATATTAATTTTATTATTTGTATTGCGCACTTAGGAAAAGGAAGATCTAATGCTGCTTGAACTTCTGAATATTTAGCTGCTCATACTGACAATGAACTAGACTTAATTTTAGATGGACACTCACACACATTAATCCACATCAATAATGATAATAATAAAGAAGTTTATGTAACACAAACTGAAGCTTATACTAAATATCTAGGTGATATTGAACTTGAATTTGATACACAAACAGGTAAGATTGTTAGCCAAAAACAAGTTCTTAGAGACATGTATGAAATTGCTGTTGCCACAATTAATGATGTAGTTGATCCTAATAGTCCAAATGAAAAACTTTTAAAAGCTTTAGAAGAAATTTATAAAGCTGAAAATGACAAAGTGGTATTTAATTCTACACAAGAATTTGTACACACAGATAGTGTTAATATTGATGGAGTGCCATACTGAAGAGGTAGAGTTGAACCAACAACATTAGGTATGTTATTTACTAATGCTGCTGCATGAAATTATTTAAATACCAAAGCATGAGAAGGCCAACCTGATGCTGAAGCTGCTACTATAGATAATACATTTGGACTTATGAACGGTGGAGGTCTTCGTGAAAACATTACTAAAGGTGATGTTACATATGGAAAAATGAGAGGTATTTCTCCATTCGGAAATAGACCAAATGTAATTCAAGTTAAAGGTGATAGAGCTTTACAAGCTATTAAATACGGGCTTTCTAAAGCTAGATCAGGTGGATTCTCGCAATTATCTTCAAACATTACATATGAAGTTGAAATTAACAAGGAATTAAACCCTAAAACACAAAAACAAGAATACATGTGAAAAGCTAAAGAAGGAACAATCAAGATTAATGGAAAAGATATTGATCCTAACAAATACTATTACATCTGTACAAATGACTATTTAGCTGCAGGTGGTGATGGCTACACAATGCTTAACTATGTAAAAGATAAAGATCAAGTTAAATTGATGTATGAAGGACAAAGTTTAATTGAAGAAGCAATTAAATTTGTAAAACACATTTTAACTCCTGAAGCACAACTTGATGCAAATAAATTTGAAAAAACATATGATCAATTTGCAAATAAAGAAACACTTAAAGGACAAGTAGTTAATATCCCTTCTGAAGCTGGGGAAAAACCAGTTCCAACAGCTGACTAAAATAATATAAAATAAATGAAAAAACTGCATAATCCCACTGCTATAAGCAGAAATGCAGTTTTTTATTTTTTAAACAAACTTGTACTTGCTAATTAGTTCATTATTTCATTTGTTATTTAATCTTTTTTTATATGTCTGTGGCATAGGCTTTTTACCGCAAAAGAAAAGTACCACTAGGGTACTTATGGACTAATATTTTAGTTAAAGAAATTTCCTCTGGCTTTTGCTTTCATTTCACTTGAAGTTGTGAAAGGTATTCTAGTTGTATATCCAGCTTTAGCAGCAACAATCATTTTTGTAGGTCATCTAAAAATTTCACTGTTTCATAATAAAACTGAATCATTGTAAATTTCTCTAGCTGCTGTAATTTCTTTTTGTAGGTAATTGTTTTGTTGTAGAACTTGCATTAAGGTGTCATGAGCTTTTAATTCAGGATATTGTTCAACTTGAACACGGATATCTCTAAACATTCTATCTACATTTTGGTTTATAGTGCTTCTTTCTGCTTCGCTGTGTTCTTCAGCTCCTGAACGCAGTTCAGCAACTTTTGTCATAACTTCTTTGTCTAGGTTAATTGATTTGTTTACAATACCTACTGCGTTTTCAAGAATAATTACTCTTTGTTCAATAAAGTTATCAACCTGAGATGCATTGTGTTGAATCTTTTGTTGAATTCTCTTTAAATAGTTAGCAGCACTTATTTTCATAAACAAGAATACTAGTCCCGGGATGATTAATGGGAATCATAGAAACACTTGAAATATTGTTGATCCCACTCCAACCTTTACAGGTAGTTGTTTGTTAATAACATTAACGTCACGTCCTTCTTCATTTACTGGACCTGTTAATTCATCTAATTCGTTAGCCATTTTATTCTCCTTTATTTAAGAAATTATTAATTTCTGTATGTTCTTTTATTAGTTCGCTTTCATCTGTTGTTTTTTCAACTTCGATATATTCAATTCATTCAACAGGAACTTGATATTTTTGACCATTTCCTGCTTTTACAGTAACATACTCAATTCTTGGTATTTCTTGGTGTCCATATGCAGTAATAGAGTAGTTAGCTTGATTTCCATTTTGAGTTTTATTTGAAACACAATAAATTTGTTCGCCAGTTGAATCTTCGTGTCTTAAGGTATCTCTATAAAAATCTGACTTAATAGAGTTAATATCAGCTTCTAATTGCTCTACTGCAATATTTTCTGTATAGTTATTAACTAATTCATGATTATTTTGACGATCTAAATATAATGGAATAGCCATAAAAGGAACTAGAGCCTTATAAAGACTTTCCATACCTTGTCTATAAGCTTGAATGAATCCTTCTTTCAATTCATTATATCCAAGACCTCAATTATCAAAAGATTCAATGTATTGATCAAATGGAACTTTTGCTTCTACATGTGACAATTGAGGTTTAATTAATTTATGGAAGTTTCCTTGTTTATTTAAAATGAAGTTATCCCCATCTGAAAACTCACGAGTTAATAATAATTTTTCATATTGCTTTTGAGCTAGTGGAGTAAATAATAAACGATATGCAGCTTCATTATCTCTATCTAAACAGTTAAATAAAGACTCAAATTTTAGGTTTCCTAAAATTGGTTGGAAGCTTGTGTTTTTGTTAATTGCTTTTTTGTATTCATTTTCAAATAGTTTGCTTTGCTTTTTAATGAATTTATTAAGTTGACTCTTATTAAATTCATCTGCATGATTAGGTGTTCTTGTGAAGCTTAATGATGGAGCAGCATCATTGTAGTAGTATAAGGCATCTTCAACATAATATTTAGGTGCTGGAGCTGTATGATATGCTACTAATGTTTCAGTGTACTTATATGATTCAACTGTAGAACTTCCATTTCTAGTCACTTTACGTGTTTTGAGATATGTAACTTGCATTGTTCCTCTATAAGTTACATTTTCATATTTCATATTCTTTGTAGATAAATATAAGAATGGGAAACCATTTAAAACACCTGATTTTACGTATCTTACAGATTTATTTCTTTTATTTGGAATTAAAGATGCAGCCACTTCTCATAGGCTAGCAACTTCCATTGCACTTTGACTTGTCTTTACATTTAAGTTAATAAATGGGAAAATTTTATCAGCAATCTCTTTTTCAATTCCATCTAATGTACTTAGATTTTTAAGTGGTTTTAAATTATTTTTCAATAATTCATTTGTAGCAAATAATCTTGCTCCTATTTCATCCACTTGAGCTTGAATTGTTTTAGAAACTTTTGAAAAGTATATTCACATTACAATATCAGCAACCATGAAAATTAATCATAATGTTAAAAATACAATTATAAGAATTTTTGCAATTTTTAACTCCCCAGAACCAACACTTAAACTTAACCCTATACTAAAAAAAGTTGTAAATGCTAAAATCGAGTTAATTGTTAAGTTTATACAAGTTATAATGCTAATTTCTTTTTTGAATAGTCTAGGCTTTCCTTGTTTTTCCCGCATCTTGTCACCTAACTTAAAACTTCAAACAAGTGAGCCAACCAATAGAAATACAAATCCCACAAAAAGGCATATTGTACCAAAGCTGGATAATAACTCTTTATCTTCATTAAAACCAGTTCCGCCAGCTTTAGCCATCATAAACACAATTATTAAAAATCCAGATATTAATAAGCTATATACCAATTGAATAATAGCTGTCTTTTTTCATCCATTACTTATTCTTTGCTTTTTTGATGCTACATTAAACTCCTGACTTTCTTTTTTGAATTTATCTGATATTTCCTTACTTTCATCAAGATTTATTTCAGATTTCTCAGTTAAGTAGTCAAAATATTTTTCTACTTCATCATTAATTTTGGGCTGATAAGTTGTTTTATAATCGTCTATAACGTTTTCAATCTCCATTTTAAAATTCTCCATTCTTTTTGTTAAATTTTTCGTAATCCTTTAACAATTCATTAATCATTTTTTCACCACGATCAGTGATGAGCTGAGGTGTTCACACAAGTTTTTCTTCGACACTACCATTTGGTAGAGTTGCTCTTTCACTGTTTTGCTTTATGTATGAAATAAATTGTTTAGTTATTAGGAAATCTTTAAATTCCTTTTCTATAAAGCTAATTTTTTCTTCAATATTATTATTTGATAGTTTAGAGTTGTCTTTAAGATCTAAAATTGTTAAGTTACCAATTTTGTGTAGGTATTCTTCATGCTCTACAGATGAAAAATATTCCTTTCATTCCCCTTCCATTTTTTGAGGGAGAATGTGTTCGATTGTAACCTTATCACCAGATTCGGTTATTGACTTATTACCACAGAGAATTTTTTCATATCTAAACAAAATATATGAACGATACTTTAGTTTATAGATATTTCCTTGTAAGGATTCTTTTAATTCCTTCGAGCTGTACTCTTTATATCAAAGTTCACTTTCTAAAACTTCTCTAACTGAATTAGATCTTTCTATTAATTTCAATATTTTAGCCAATTGAGTAAATGCTTGTGTCCGAGTTTGTAACGTGATTCAAAAGAAGGTATAGTAGTTTTCTAAGCGTTTAATAAATTCTGTTTTTAAATCTTCTTTAGATTCATTTATTTCGTCTTCAAATTTATCAACAAACATTAGAACAGCAGATTTTCAAATATTGTCATTAATATATTTATTCATTATTTTTATTGTATTTTGGTATTCAACATCTTTCCCTTGAGATTGGTTATTTTCCAAGTCGATATATGTCTTGTAAATGTTAAAGAATTTAACCATTTTATCAATAAATTCTTTTCCAACATTAACTAAAGGTTTACTTTTATCTCTGTTCTTGATTTTAAAAATATCTTCTTCATATCAAGCATATAGCGATTTTTGACCTGACTCTTTAACATAAATGGTTTTAATCAATTCTAAGAATAAATCTAAATTTAGCTTAGTTGCTTTACATTCTGGTCTTGAGAAATATTTTTCTATTTCTTCCCATTTTTTTGCATACAATTTAACTTTTTCATCATCTCCATCAGAAGAAATTGCTTGTAAGTTAATTGTTTTAATAATATCTGAGTTAGATAATTTAACTCCACGATTATTAATTACTGTAAATAGTTTATATGCATCATTTAAAGAATTAGCATCTATCTCTGCAAAAGAAATTTTTTCTCATAATAATGTAAACATAAATTCATATAACTTAACAGGATCATTATATATACTGTTATCTTTATAGTTTTCTTTGTTTTGTTTAATATATGCTTGTATATATTTGACTCCGTGATATATAGACTTCACAGTTGGCTCTATTTTAGTAAGGTTCTTAACATCAATGTCACTTAAAAATTCTTCAATTTGGCCTTTTTGCGCATAATGAATTAATTTTAAAAGCACATCATTAACTTCTATTCTAGTTTCAAATGTAATGCGACAACGTTTTCTTGTATTAGATTTCATAGCTCCCATTTTTTCATTAATATAAGCTAACTTATTTTCATCTAATGCCTCATCGAAATTGTATTGATCATCTTTATCTAGCCCTGTCTTAACAATTAAGTCAATAAGAGATAATCAAATAATTAATATTGTAGTAAGTCTTTGCTGTCCATCTAATATGTAATATTTAGACGATTTGCTTTCAATAGAGCACAAGAGGATTGATCCAATAAAATAATAATCATTAATTGATTGATCAGGCCCTTTATATGATTGAATAAAAAAGTCTTCTAAATCATCTAGTAATTCAGTGATTTCATCCTTTCCTCAAACATAGGCTCTTTGGTATGAAGGAACTATATATGATTTATTGTCATTAAAAATTTTCTTTACATACGTTTGTTTAATAAGAAATTCACTATTTTCCATAGATTTTTTTATTGTCTAATAGTATTGTTGTTTTTTAAAAGTAATTTTTTATTATACATAAAAAATCTTTATTTTTTAGACACTCCTTTACTATTAGATTAACAAAAAAAAAAAAAAAACAGAAGTAAATTGCAGCAAAATGTACAAATAGTCCTAGAAAATAGGCAAATATAAAAATTTGAAAAAATGAATAATGCATGACAGACTTATTGGATATATTTTTATTTGTATTTATAATGACTTTTTAAAAATACAAAAAACACCAGCTTATGCTAGTGCTTAAATAAAGAAATTCTTATTTATTTTCTGCTTGGTAACGTTTAACTTCAGCAATACAGTCATCAATAACAGCTTCAACTAAGTCTAAAGAGTCAATAATAGCGCCTGAAGCTCTTTCGTGGCCTCCGCCACCTCATTTAACAGCTACATTACGTACAATAGGTCCATTCGATCTAAATTCAACACGAACTTTTCCATTTTCTTCTTCAGTAAATTGAACTCAGAATGGATATCCATCAATATTAGCAATAGAGTTAACTCTAACTGATTGTTGTGGAGTTTTACCCATTGCTCTTGTAGAAGCTAAATCATTTTGAATGTAAGCTACACCATCCCTAGTTTTAAGGCTTGACATTAATCAAGCATTGAATTTTAAATCGTCTAAAGTTACTGTAGCTAGGTTTCTGTGAATAAAGTCAGCTTCTAACCCTGCTTCATAAAGCTTAGCTGCCAATTTTAATGTTCTAGCAGAAGTTTTATCAAATAAGAATCTACCTGAGTCAGTATTGATTCCTAAATATAATAAGTTAGCTGCTCTTTGAGTGATTTTTCATTCGTTTGTTACAGCAATATCTGTAATCATTTCATCGGCAGCGATGTATGAAGAATCAACTCATCTAATAGTGTCATCGCCTAAATCATCACTATTTGGGTGGTGATCAATTCTTATAACTTGTTTGAAAATGTTTTTATCTAACACTTCTCTACATTCAAGTCTTTCTTTATCTCCACCATCAACAACAACAGCAAGTGAATTAGCTAAAATTTCATCACTAGGAATTGGATCCATAACAAGATTCATGAAGGGAAATGATCCTTTAGCATCTCCAATTGCATAAACTTTTTTGTTAGGGAAATTTGTTTCCAGTAATTCTTTAAGTCCAAATTGTGAACCTAAACAGTCGCCATCGGGTCTAATGTGGTGAAAAATAACAATAGAGTCATATTTGTATAGTTCTTTAGTAACTAATTCTAAACTACCAATAACCATTATTTAGCCTCTCATTCCACGATAGCTTGGTTTAATGCTGCTAATACTTCAGGTACTTGATCTCATGAATCAATAGTAATACCTGCAGCATTATCATGACCTCCACCACCAAATTGGTTAGCTACTTTATTTACAAGTGGTCCGTTTGATCTTAAACGTCCACGTACTTTGCCATCTTCAAGTTGAATAAATAATGCTCAACATGAATTATCTTCAATGTTAGCAAGTTCATTTACATATTGAGCTGCTTCAAATGAATCCATGTCATATTTCTTTAATGTATCAGCATCAATTTCATAGTAAAGAACTCTTCCTTCTTTTTTAAATTCAGAAAGAATCTTTCCAACAAATTTAATTGATTTAAAGGTACGTTTTGAAAGTTCTCTTAAGATGTCTGCTGGATGGAATCCAGTATCCATTAAGAAGGCTACTAAACGATGTGTTCTAGCTGATGTATCTGGGTACAAGAATCTTCCAGAGTCAGTATTGATTCCTAAATAAATGTGTGAAGCAGCTTTTTCTGTCACTGTATAATTACCATCATAAGCAATTTGAGCAATCATTTCTGCTGCTGCTACATAGTGTTCATCGATTCAATTATAATCATAATCAATATCAGCTCCGTTAGGGTGATGATCGATTCTTAATTTAGCTGTAGTTCTGTTTTCATATAATAACTCAGCACATTCAATTCTGTCTCCACTAGAAGCATCAACAACAATAGCCAATGAGTTACTAAAGTCAATATCTTCAATATTATCAAAGTGATATCCCATGAAGTCAAATAAGTGTAAGTTGTTTCCAGGTGTAAATACCTTTTTATTAGGGTAATTAGTTCTGATTAATTCAGCTAGACCAGCTTGTGAACCTAAACAGTCTCCATCAGGTCTAATGTGGTGAAAAATAACAATATTATCGTATTTTTCAATTGCGTCAATCGCAACTTTTGAATTTCCTATAATCATATTATTTCCTTTCTATTTTATTTTAATTCTTTGAAATATTATTAGTTAAATACTCTTTAATTTTATCATTTATTTCACTATATTCTTGTGTTGTTATTACTTTAAATTCATCCACCTTTTTGTTGGTTTCATTATCGATAGAGTCCTTACTTAATATTAAAGAAAGATTAATATAAGTTTCATAACTATTGCTTAAGGCAGTGATCAATTTATTATAAGTAGTTGTTGGTAAAATTGCAGCAAATTTATCTGTTTCATAAAATGTGAATAATATTTTTAAATATATATCTTTAAATACTTGATCTAAATTAGTTGTCATTATCGCTTGCAGATGAGCTAATCTAGCAGTATTTGCCATTTTAGCTATTTGGCTTTGATATTGTTTAACATTTGCTTTTTGTTCAGCAGTTAGTGACTTTAAAAAGTCTGGATTAGCTAAAAGTTTATTTAGGTAATCGAATGCCACATTATAACTAATAAGTATATTATTTAGAAGACTTCCAGCTAAATCAATTTTAACTCATTTATCCTCACTAGTTTGAATAAGGCTAAGGCTTAGCTCTTTAAATGATGATGCTTGATTTTTTATTTCTTGGTGTTCTTGAACATAAGGATAAGGCGTAATGCTGTCTCAAATTTGGTTTAAGATTTTAAGATCATTTTTATAAGTCTTGCTTGCTTCAATTACATCGCTAGCTAATGAGCTTGAATTAGGTTGCATTTCTCATATATCAAATATTTTCTTCCCAAGCGCATCAGTTGAGCCAAGAGATAAATCATTTGAATTATCAGTATAAATTAACTTATAAAATGAAATGACATCTAATGTCTCTGAATTATACATTTTAGGGTCTTTTTCTAAAGCTTCAGCGACATATTCTACATATTTCTTTTTTGCTTCTATTTGGGCAACAAGTTGGAAATATTGATTTGCTGAAAAGTGGCCACCTGCTTGTAAAGCCAGTTCATTCCCTTTATTGTAAAATGAAGCTGCATTTTTCATTGCTATAGTCAAATAATAATATTGCTTTTCGCCTTTTTTAACTTTTGCTTCATACTGATCACTAAGCTTATTTCAGCTTTCAACTGCGTCAATATATTGTTGCTGTGGTGTGCAAGCTAATGATACCATCGGCAATGAAACTGTAGTAATAATTGGTGTTATAAATAATAATTTCTTTAAGTGTTTAAACATATTTTAATTGTACTACATTTATTAGTCTAAAAAATAAAGAAAATATTCCCTATTAAAATAAGGAATATATGATTTATTATACAAGAAATATTTTAAAATACCTTTATATTAGTATTTTATAAGAACATGTAATTCAGTTATTTTATTTACCTGTAGCTGGTGCAGGTGTGGCAGGTTCAGCAACTGGTGTGTATTGTCATGAAGATAATAATTGAATTGCTTTATCGTAATCAATTGAGTATCCACCATCCATTAAGTGTCTTACTCATGTACCATAGCTTTCATTTCCAGATACTAATACATAACTTTCAGATTGAGGTTCGGGTTGTCATGTATTTGTTGCTGGGTCAAAGTATGTACCTTTTACTTTTGTGTCCATATTAGCAAACAATTTTCCATATGTTGTTGCATCTGATTTAAGGCCATCAATAACTTGTTGTGCTGTAATAAATTTACCATCAATTTTTCTCTTTGTGAAGTTATCATTAAAGTCAGAAATGTCGTCCCCAATTCTAACTACAGATTTAAATTGTACTTGATTTCCTCCTATAGTAAGTTTATTTTTGTTTACATAAGTCATTCTTTCTTCTTTTGAAACTTTAATATTTCTGTTTTCAAAATTGTATGTTTGACCTTCTTGAGCTTTATTTTCACCAGCCATGAATCAAATTCAATCTGGCATATATTTTTTGTCTAGTCCAAGTATTTCAAGATTTTTTACAGTTCCAGCCATTTCTGAAACTTGTTTTCTATTAGAGTTGAACATTACAACTCCACCTTTAGATCATACATATTTAATAAATTCAATAGCTCCAGCTACTTCTTTTGCTGTTGCTGTGTTTACATATTTTGTTCAATCAGATGAGCTAAATTCTGTTTGGTTTGTAACAACAGATCAATTTTGGTATAAGAAGTTGTTTAAAACTGTGTCATCTAAATCCATTCATACAACTGGAACAAATTTATCTCCGTCAGTAGCGTCAACAGTAATTGTTGCTTCTGATGTTTTTACTTTAGTTAAATCTGCATTTTCTTGTTTGCTCATTGCATCAAAAGCAATTTTAGCAAGTCTATATGTTTGGATACCTGTTACATATTTTTCTGATGAGAATGAGTTCCATAAGTCTGATGTAATTTCTTGTGTCATTCCACGTTTGCTCAATAAATCATCAGCTTGTTTTTTATTAGCTGCTGCAGCTGCTTGTGCAGCTGTTAATGCTGTGTCTTTTGTTTGAACATCTGCTTGTAATGCCTTAACTTGATCTTCTAGTTTTTGATTTTATCTGTATCTTCAGTGTTGTTGCATGATGAAGCAACAATAGGCAATACAGCTGCTGAAACACCAGCAAATGATAGTAATACTGATTTTATTTTATTCATTTTTTAACCTTTCATTCGGGCCTTTACCCACCTTTATTCTAGTACTTATAAATTTCAGTATCATAAAAAATGAAAAAAATGTGGAAAAACATAAAATTTCCACATTTTCACCTAATAAATGTGGAAATTTCCATATATTTATGTAATAAAAGCATACTATTCATATATAAAAATTAATTTTATTGGTTATTTTATAAAAAATTTGTTGTTTTATTTTTTATTAATTACATTAATAGTTAATCTACTTTAATTTTATATTTGCACTTATAACCATTTGTTATTTTTGTAAAAGATCTATATACTAATTTACTTATGGGTCATCAAGTAGTTGTAAATTTACTAGTAATAAAAAAATGCTTAGGCTAATGCCTAAACATTTTTGTAATTGAATTCTAACGTTTTGATTTGTCGTATGGTATTCCGGCTGCAGCAGGACCAACATTTGATTTTGAAGTGAACACCATAATTACAAGTGTTACAATATATGGAATTGTCTTTAGTAAGTCTCCATATCTTCCTGCATTTAATAAGTTTACACCATAATATGATAGTGACATTAACGCAGCAAATAATGTTGATACAATTAATGAAATTGATATCTTTCATCTTGCAGTGATCATAATTGCAAGAGCTAAATAACCATAACCATTTACTTCTTTTGTAGCTGATAATGAGTCAGGGTTAACAACTCCATAAAATGAACCAGCAAGACCAGCGATAGCACCTGCTAATAATACAGCTTCTCATTTAATTTTGTTAACATTAATTCCAGCTACGTCAGCTGCTTGAGGGTTTTCCCCAATAGCTCTAAATCTAAGCCCTCATTTTGTTTTTCTTAAAGCAAATCATGAAGCTATGATTGTGAACACTGATACAAATGTTTTAAATGAAAGTATATTACCATAGTTAGCGAATGAAGCATTTAAGGCTAATTCGTTTCTTTTTAATTGAACGAAGTTACCTGATAATTGTAATCTTGTTAACACAAGTATTAAGATTGAAGCAATACCTGTGGCGAAAACGTTAATAGCAAAACCTGAAATTGTTTGTTCTGCTTTTAATTTAATTGTAGCGAACCCAAATAATAGTGAGAATACCATTGTTGCTAATACCGATACTATTGTAAGAGGTATTTGTCAATATGGTGAAGAGTAAATTTCTGGTGAATTAGGAAAAATTACATTTGTCACTAATACTGAGAAGGCTAAATACATAACAGCACCAAAGACCATGAAACCATTAATTGCGATGTTGACAATTCCTGCTCTTTCAGAGAAAATACCTGAAATTGTACCAAGCATTAATAGTAAAAAGAAGAAAATAAAATAAGTGATAATTGGAGTTATATCAGCCATATTAAATTGCCTCCCCTTCTTCATTTAACATAGGCACATATTTCATAACAAAGTTATGATATGGTGTTTTAAAGTGTTTTTCATGGAAATCATTAAAGATTCTATTTTTAAGTGCTTTGTAAATTTGTTTTGCGTTTCTTTTTTCAGCTTTTTGAATGTTCTTAAGTTCGATAACTCTATTAAGACCTAGACTATCTTTATTCTTGTATAGTTCAAATTTTAATTTTGAAATTTCATCGTAAATTGCCATCTTTTCATCTGGTGTTTTATCTTTTAATGAAACAAGTAATTTAGATACTTTATTTTCATATTGTCTTAATAAGTATTTGTATTCGTTCTTACGAACACTAATTGATTTAGCTGCAATTTTAATCTTTTTGTGATATGTAATGTTTTTAATTTTGCTTAATAAGTCTAAATATTGAGTTTCGTAATCTGATGTAATTCTATTAATTTCTGAATAGTAAGCATTAATTTTTTCGGCTAGTTCAGGGCTAACTTGTTTGTTTTTAGCTGCTTCACTAATAATTGAAGAATTATTTGCTTTTAAGTTTTTAACATCAGCTACATATTTAGCGTTTAAACCTTTTAATTTACTTTTAGCTTGTGCAACATTTTGTTCGTATTCTTTAAAGAATTCTTTTGACATTTCTTTAATAAATGCGTTGTAATCTGCATATTCAGCTTTTAGTTTATTAACTAAAGTTTCATTGTTTTCTTTTCTTGCGTTCTTAACAAGTTTATTGTATAAATGTTTAACCACATGTACAGAATCTGTATCATAAGCTGCTAAGGTTTCATTATTAATTAATGATTCAGCTTTTTTAGAATTTTGTTCCATTCATTGGTTTGTTAAGAAAATTAATTGTTTATCTCATGCTTTTTGTTTATGAGTTTTATGTACAAGTCTGTGATATATCTTGAAGTTTTCTCAGTATTCCTTGTGGAACGTTAGAACTGCCTGTTTTCTAATTCATTCTAAAGGTCTAAATGAATAAAACATCAATGATAAAGCAGCCATGAAAACAATAAGACCAGTGATAATAGGACTGAAGTCACGAGAAATACTTCTTACTGCTTGGAATCCTGGTTGTGCAGCATTTAAAAATGCATATAAAATAGATGTAAATACAGTTCCGATTGGGTTATTTAACGCAATAAGAGCAATAGCAATACAGTCAAACCCAATGTTTAATGGAGCTGCTGCTAATGATACTTTCTTTTGTTGGATAACTATATAGTAGAATCCAGCAACACCTGATAAAGCACCTGATGCAAACATAATTAAAATGATCATTAATTTTTCATTAATTCCAACATATTTGGCATTAGTTTTATTTAATCCAACCATTTTAATCTTATATCCTAATGTTGTTTTTGAATAAATAAATCAAATAACTAACATTAAAAGAACTACAAATGCAATACCAAAGTAAATAAAGTTATTAACTAATTCATTTGAAATTAAAATAACGCTTGTTCCAAATGGTGGGTTAAGTCATTGTTTAACATAACTACTTGGAGCATCTGGGCTGAATAGAACATTGTTTGTTGAAGTAAAAATTCAAATTGAAATAAATGTAATAATTCAGTTAATAAAGATTGTTGAAATAACTTCGTGAACGTTGAAGAAAGCTTTTAAAACCCCTGATAATCCACCAGCAATTCCTCCTACAATAATTGAAAGGAAGAACATTCCAACAAGATATGAAGCTGAAATGTCATCTTTTGGTAGTCTTGAGCTAATTAAAACAGCAAAGAAGATGACACCTGGAAGTAGCATTTGGCCGGGAACACCAATATTAAATAGTCCGGATTTAAATCCAATAGCCACAGCTAATCCAGAAAATGCGAAAACTATAAAGAATATAATAGTATTTCTAAATGTTGAGGGTCCTGTTGCAAAATTAAATACATCAATAAAGAAAGAAAAGAAGTTTAAACTACCATCTGATGTACCTGAACCTACTGCATAGTATAAAATATTTGCTAAAAACAGTCCAATAACAACTGCTCATAATGAAGAATAGAATTTTCTTCTGTTTGATTTTTTATCTTCAAACATAAAGTATTTTCTAGTCTTTTCAAGAGAAGAAACAAGTGTTTTTGTAAAACTGTTTGGTTGTTTTAAACTATTTGTCATTTTCATCTCCTCCCTTGTGAGCCATATATAATCCTATTTCTGTACGTGTTAAATCTTTTGCATCTTTACATGCAACAATTTCACCAGTATTTAAAACTGCTATCTTGTCAGCTAAAGCAAGAACTTCATCTAATTCATATGAAATAAGTAAGATAGCTTTACCAGCTGCTTTTTCTTTTAAAATTCTTTCGTGAATATTTTTAATAGCACCGACGTCTAATCCACGTGTTGGTTGAAGAATTAAAATGAAATCGTGTGGCGAATTCATTTCACGACCAACGATAAATTTTTGTTGGTTACCACCTGAAAGTGAACGAGCTTGTGAATATCCTTTTCTAGCTCCACGTACGTCAAATTTTTCTATGATATCTTTTGTTTCATCAGCAATTGGTTTGTCTTTAAAAATACCAAAGCGATTGTATTTTTTATCTCACAATCTACGTAAAACAGTATTTTCTTTAATTGTGTAGTCTAGTGCTAAACCATGTTTGTGTCTATCACTAGGGATGAAACTTAATCCAAGTTCGGAAATTTCTTTTACATTTAATTGGTTTAATTCAATAAATGTTTGATCTGATTTTTTGCTTCCTTTTATTTCCTTAACAAATTCAATAATTAATACAATTGCTAGAATCAATCCAAAAGAAGCAAAAGTACCACCTAAAATGTAAAAAATTGTTTTTTGAGATATTTCATTTATCGGTGAAAAGAACATAACTAATGATATATAAACCATCAATAGTGTACTTAAAAATAGTGATATGTTTTTAAGCTTTTTCTTCTTGTAAACTTCTTTAGATTTTTGCTTAATTAAATCTGTTTGTCTTAATAAGATATCACCAGAAACAGGTTTAATCATACCACTTATTACATACTCTAGATCTCTTTGCCCATTACCTTCAACACCGGCAATAGCAACGATTTCACCTTTTTTAATGTCTAGAGATAAGTTACGTAATGGTTTTTCTCCATTAGTTGTAACATTTCTTAGGCTTAAAATAACTTCATTATCTGAAGTGTCAGAATATGTGTTTCTTGTAACTTCAACTTCTCCGCCAACCATACGGTTAGCCATTTCTTCAATTGAAACGTCAGCTACTTTAAAGTTACCTTTAACTTGACCGTGTCTTAAGACAGTAGCATTGTCAGCTACTTCTTTAATTTCGGCAAGTTTATGCGAAATAAATAGAATAGTTTTCCCTTGCCCCCTAAACAACTTGAATGTGTTTAAAAGACCTTGGATTTCTTGATCAGTTAAAACAGCTGTAGGCTCATCAAAAATTAAAATTTCAGAATCACGATATAGCATTTTCATGATTTCAACTTTTTGCTGAGTTGCAACTGTTTCTTTTCCTGTTAAACGATTTAAATCAAAATGCAAGTCAAACATTTCTTGAATTGTTTTAATTTTTTCGATAGCAGGTTTATAGTCGATTACTCTTGAATACTTCTTGTTATCTTCTGTTCCTAAAACAATGTTTTCAAGGTTTGTATATACATCGACAAGTTTAAAGTGTTGGTGCACCATACCAATACCAAGCTTGTTAGCATCGTTAGGTCCAGAGATTAATACTTCTTTGTCATTAACTTTGATAATTCCTTCATCAGGTTCATATAAACCAAATAAAATTGACATTAAAGTACTTTTTCCAGCACCATTTTCACCAATTAATGCATGGATAGTACCTTTTTTGACAGAAAAGGAAATATCTCTGTTGGCTTTAATTGAGCCAAAAGATTTAGAAATATTAATGAATTCAATAGCGTTAACAGTTGTTTTCATTTTCCTCTTTTCTAAAATTAAAAATAAGTTACCTTATTTAGTTAAATTATACATTAAAAAATTGTTTTTTTTTATTTTAAAAAAAGCTGAGGAAAAAGTAAAATGTATAAAAAAGAAAAGCCCTTGAGCTTTTCCTTTTTTAGCAAAACTATTTAGCTAATTTTTCAATTTCTTTAACCACTGCATCAGCAACATTAACACCGTTTACATTATCTTGTGCTGCTTGCCCTGGCATTGTGCTGTTTGTGTATACATAGTTTTGTGTTTCTTGGTTTGCACCTAAGAATTGTGTCTTGTATGCTTCTAATTTTTGGTTAACAAAGTTTCTTTCTTCTTCATTTGTTAATGTACTTTGTGCATATCCAACTCAGTTATTTTGAAGTGTACCATTTAATGTTTGAACTGTTGTAGCAGCTGTGTCAAATGTATTAGCTGAGTTGTTTAATCCAAAGATTGTGTATAGAAGAGCATCATAAACTGATTGTCCTAAGTTCTTTGTAATTGAAGTAATGAATAATCCTTTTGCTGATGGGAATGCTCTTGATTGGTCAGCGTCAACACCAATAATTACTGTACCTTGTGCATTAGATTGTTCTAACTGTGTTTTTAAAATAGCTGTTGCTGTTCCAGCAACTGGTAAGATAACTTTAGCGTTTGTAGCAACAGCTTGTGTAATAGCTGATTGCATTTTAGGATCTGATTCGAATCCTGAGTTAATTTCAAGTTTATTGTCTGAACCTGATGTTAATACTTTAACTTTAGCATCTGCATTAGCTTTGTCAAATGAATAGATACCTTTTACATATCCATTCATAAATGCTGTAACACCATCATAATCACCACCACCAAATGTTGTAGTTGTTTTATTTGTTTTTGAGTATGTGTTTAAGTAATCGGCAATCGCTTGCCCAACAACATATGAAGGTCCTTGAACTTGATATGTTACTGTGTATAAGTCTTTAAATGGAACTGTAATTTTATCTGGAGTAATAGCGTAGTCTAACCCAATGATTTTAACCTTGTTTGCAATTAATCTTTGATAGTTTTGATTAATAAAGTCTGGTAAGAAGTCACCGTGTGCATACCCTGATAAAATTCAGATTTGTGTTTTTGAATCTAATAATGCATTGTATTGATCAGTTAATGCAGCACCAACTGTAGGTTCAATTGGTTTAGCAACTAGGTCTTTACCAGCAGCTTTAAATTGGTCAATTAAATCTAAAAGCCCTTCTCATCCTGATTGGTTGAATGATTGGTCTAAGATACCTCCTGATTCTGTAACGAATGCAATTGAAGGTAATGATTTTAAAGCTTGAATTTTATCTGTTAATTGTTCATTTAATTTAATAACACCTTTTGTAACACGTTCATTTGGTGTAATATATTTAGCTTGCTTTCCTTCTGCTTTATCTGTTACACCACATGCACCTGCAACAACAGGTAATGTAGCTGCTGAAATACCAGCAAATGCCATTAATAATGATTTAATTTTTTTCATAATTCTCCGATATATAATTAATTAATTAATTTCTTCGAACAAATCATATTTTTAATTAGTACTAATTTGTTCACTATTATTATATAGAATTAGAAGGCTGTAAGTCTAAAATATGGAAATAAGTTTATTTTTGTTCCACATTTTTAAAAAATCAATAAAAATAAACTTTTTGACTTATTTTTTAGGCTAAAATAACATTTTTTTCTATTTTTTTAAAAAAATAAAAATGGTTTAAAATCGTTTTTTCTATAATAAAATATCATAAATTAAAGAAAAAGCCCCAAATATAGGGCTTATAAGTAATTAAAATTGATATTTTTCTGGATGTTTCTCTTGCATTAGTTTAATGAAATCTTTTTTATCCATGTCACCATATTTATTCATTAGTTCAACACATTCATCATATTCTGCCATAGCTCATGTAACGTCTTCAAATCCATCAACCGAGGTTATACCTTCACGTTTTCAGTTTTTGTATGTTGAGAAGAATGTTTTAACTGTATCTAAAAATGGTAAAGGAAGATCTTTTAATGATTGAATATGATCAAGTCTGTAATCGTCTGCATGAACAGCAATTAATTTAGTATCTGTTTCACCGTCGTCAATCATCTTCATAGCACCTATAATACGTGCATTTAAAGATACTCCTGGCATGAATGTTTCTTCTGAGTATAATAAAACATCAAGTTCATCACCATCTCAGTCTAATGCATTAGGAACAAAACCATAATTACATGGGTAAACAAAATCTCCTCTTAGTATTCTGTCTACTTCAATTTGTTTAGTTTTTCTGTTGTATTCATATTTGATTCTTGAATTCTTTTGAATTTCAATTTTTACTTGGATTTCTTTTTGCATATCTATATAGTAGCATATTGGCGAAAAAAAATTAAAAAAAATGTTTGAAAAAAAATTCTTGTGTTATAATACTTAAGCAACAAGCAAAAACAAGTTGCCCAGGTGGTGGAATGGTAGACACAAGGGACTTAAAATCCCTCGGTAGCAATACCGTGCTGGTTCAAGTCCAGTCCTGGGCACCAATATCTGCGCCCTTAGCTCAGCAGGTAGAGCAAATGGCTTTTAACCATTGGGTCAGAGGTTCGAATCCTCTAGGGCGTACCATTTCAAGAAATTGACCGAAGCTTCTGAAAAGAAGCTTTTTTTTATAGCTTGTTTTTTGCAAATAAAAAAACAAAAACACCCTATTGCTATAAAAACATGTTTTTGTTTTACTCTTGCATATTTTTTAAATTATATAACCATTTAAATGATTTTACAGAGTCTATAGTTATTTCAACATTTGATGCAGAAAATCTACTCCTTTCACAATAATTAAAGTAAATTTGTAGATCTCTTCGATATAATTCAGTGATTTCTAAATTTATTTCAGAAAGAATTATGTTATATAAAATAGCTTTTGAACAATCATATTCTTCTATATCTTTTATAATATGGGCTACATTGGAAGTAGTTTCATTATTACGTAGCTTTTCATATGAATTATGAAGTGTAGTTTCTACATTAATTAAAAATTTTTCTTTTTGGTCAAAATAGCTAAAATCAGCTCTTCCGCCTGGTGCATGTGAAATTGGCTCTAGTTTATTGTTAACAATTGTGTTTGAATATTTTTTGAAATTTTTAGGTTCGATATTTAATAAATAAGCAAATTTTAAATTGACAAGATATTCAGCTATTGTTGCTCTTGTTGCATTTAAAATTTCACCCTTGCCTTTAAAAATTGTAGTTTTGAATTTTTTGAATTCATCCAAAGTTAAATTGTCAATTTCTTTCAATCATTCATCAACTTGCTCTAAATCATAAGGATATTCATTCAACTGTTTCGTTTGGTCAGCGATGTAGTATTCTTCTTCTTGTTTTTCTATAAAACTGGAATCAATGAAAATATCTGTCTTTGCATTTATAAATCCAAAGTCTTTCATCCATCTAAATCAAATATCAAAATACTCTTTATTTAGTAATTCCGATAACCTATTCATTTCAATTAACAAAATAAAATCTTCTAAACTTAAATTATTATAAAAATTACAATAATTAAAAGCTTTATTGTTTTTAGAAACATGAATAGTATATTTTTCTATTTGCCTAATATCTAGATTTTCAAAAAAGTCACTTGGTATCAGATTATTATTGAGCTTATATGTAAAAATACTTTTAAGTATATTAATGCCTTTGGGTGGTTTTTTAAAATTTAATGACTTTTTATATTTGTTTATATCTTTTAATATATTTTTTGTGCTTATATTAGCTAAATAATTTATACAATTTTCTTTTGTTTCCAGCTCATCAAATTTACTATAAAGTTTATAAAAATTATCATTTTTCTCAAAAGTGACCATTGCGAAATATAAAGGTAATGTTTTAATTTCCTTTTTTTGATATATAAAATTAACCATATTTTTAAATTCACTATGATTTCCATATTTTAAAATAGACTTAAAAAATGAGTTAGTTAAATCACTTTCATTAATTAATTGTACATTTAAGTGGCATTCACCATTCATTTTTGTTATAAAACCCATTGCAGTAAGTTTAGATATAAACATACTAAATCTATTAATACCAGTTTTATCTTTGTAATTATAAATACCTTCGCGTTCACAATAATCTTTAAAACTTTTTTCAAGTGCAATGTCAGAAAAAGCATATTTATTGTTTTCTGTTACTTCTTTAATTCAAATTAGAATAGACGAAAAAGTATTTAAAATGTTTTTTGTTCTAAGCTCTGTACCAGAAAGTTTATTAAAATTATTTAACTTCATAATTTATAATTAATACCTCGATATCTTTTAAATTTCTATTTTTTCTTTGGTAATTTGAATTTTTGTAGTTTTTATTTAAAAAATAAATGTTGTATCTTTTGGCTCAATTAATTAATGTTTCGTTTTTAAGTCCTTTTGATTCGAATACATTACTCATTGCTCACTTAATTTTATGTTCAGTTAGAACATCTAGAAGTTTGCAAAGTTCCCTATCTTGTTCAACATTTCAAATGCTATTATATGTAGCTTGCGTAATAGAATATGGTGGATCAAAATAAAAGAAATCATTAGGAGCTAATTTATTATTATTTAACAGTTCATAAATATATGTAAAATCATTTGAACTAAATTTAATTTCTTTTGTATCTATTTTTTGTTTAAATTCAATTAAAACTTTTTGGCGGTTATCATTTAAAGTCTGTTTTCCTACTGGTATATTAAACATATTCTTAGAATTAAATCTGATTTGGCTGTTAAAACTATGGACAATAAGAAGAAATAATCAAATATTTCCTATTTCTGTATTTTTATTCTCAAGCATATTATATTTACTTCTTAAATTTAAATAGGATCGCTTGAATTTATCTTTATCAGTTTTAAAATACTTTTTAAATTTAAATGCTTCTATTTCAGTTTCAATCTGGGCAATCAATACAGCTTTATTAGTTATATAAATAAATTTCAGCAAATTAGTTAAATTTATATCAATGTCATTATAAGCATACTTTTCAGCATTAACATTTGCTAACATTGTTCCGCCACCACCAAACACGTCATAAAATGTTTTAATATCTTTGGGCAGATAGCAAGCAATTTGATTAAATAAAATGTATTTGTCTCCAAGATAATATAATGGGCTTCTATAAACTTTTGAATTCATTAATTCTTTTAATTGACTTTTCATAATAATCTTTATCTATTTCAGTTCCTAAATATCGTCTGTTATTTTTTAAGCATGCAATCGCAGTTGTACCAGAACCCATAAATGGATCAAAAATCAAATCATTTTTATGTGTATGTGTTAATATTAATTCTTCAATAACTGAAAGTGGCTTTTGTGTTGGGTGTATACGATTTTTGCCTGAAGCGACTGTAGAGAAAAATATCTCTGGCCTTTTATATTTAATGTTTTCACCTTTATTAAAAACTCATTTTTTACCTGGCTTCACTGCTCAAATTGCAAGCTCAAAATCAGTTACATAACGTCTTAGGGTATTTCGCGGCATTGGATTTGATTTAATTCATCTAATTAAATCTTTGATTATAAAACCATTATTTTCTAAAGTTTTACAAATTTCTCCAAAATTTTTATAATCATTAAAAATGATAATTGAGCCACCTTTTTTAACAAATGGTGAAACAAGTTTTATTCATTTAGTTTGATTAAAATTATAATCTCAAGTGCCAAAGTCAATACCTTGTCTACCTATTGTTTTAAAATTGTTTTTTCTGGATATGTTATATGGTGGGTCTGTTATTATTGCATCAATAAATGGCTCTATATTTGCTTTTCTTCACTTATGAAAAAGTTTAATATTATCAATGTTAAAAATTTTGTTTTCTAAATCCATAGTGGATGAATTATATATATATATATATATATATAAGTCAAGTAAAAAGGTTAAATAAGTAACAAAATATACTATAAAAATTTAATAAATTTTATATTAATTAATCTAAATTGTTAATTTTAAAATTTGTTTTGTTTTTATAAGGGAAATAAAAAAATCTCATAAATAATTATGAGATTTAATTTGGTCAATTTCTTGAAATGGTGCGAACGAATGGACTCGAACCATCGACCTCACGATTATCAGTCGTGTGCTCTAACCAGCTGAGCTACGCTCGCGAATATGTATGCATATTATACCATAAAATATTATTATGCATACAAAAATTATTAAGTTTATTAACGTTTTGAGAATTGTCTTGCACGACGTGCAGCACGTAAACCTGGTTTTTTACGTTCTTTAGCACGAGCATCTCTTGTTAGCATTCCTGCAGCTTTAAGAGCAGCACGGTAATCTACGTTAGCTTCTAATAAAGCACGAGCGATTCCTAGTCTAATTGCTCCAGCTTGTCCGCTAAGTCCCCCACCAGTTACGTTTACACTAACATCAAATGTTCCAAATGTATCTGTTAAAACAAATGGTTGGTTGGCATCTTTTAAATAGATATCAGATGTTAAGTAATCTCTAGCATCACGGTTGTTGATTACAAATTTTCCTGTTCCTGGTGTAAGTCTTACACGAGCAACTGATGATTTTCTTCTTCCTAAACCACGGTACATTACATTGTTATTAGCCATAATTATTTAACCTCTAATCTTTCTGGATTTTGAGCTGCGTGTTTGTGATCTGGTCCTGCGTAAACGAATAAGTTTCTACGTTGTTTGTTTCCTAATTTTGTGTGTGGAAGCATACCGCTAACAGCTTTTTCAATAATAGCTGTAGGTCTTTTCACTCTTAATTTAGCAGCTGTGATAGATTTAAGTCCACCAGGGTATCCTGAGTGTGAGTAGTAAATCTTATCTTCTTCTTTATTACCTGATAAAACAACTTTTTCAGCGTTGATAATAATTACGTTATCACCCATATCTGCATTAGGTGTAAATGTTGGTTTGTTTTTTCCTCTTAATACTGATGCTACTTGTGCAGCTAAACGACCAAGTACTTGTCCTTCAGCATCAACAACATATCATTTTTTGTTAGCTTGTTGAGTATTTACTATTGTAGTTTGTCTCATGCTAATCCTCCTACGTTAACTATAAATTTATTTAGGTTTCGGTTAATTTTTTAAATTGCTTATTAATTATAACACACAAAACCCAATAAGCTAATATTTTTTAATTATCTATTTTTGCTTAAAAATAAGGGTTTTGGTTTCTTTTTTCTTTATTTATTGTATTTTTATTTGGCTTAATAAATAAATAGCAGCTGTTTCAGCTCTTAAAATGCGACTTCCCAACGAAACTGGACTAACTTGATATTTTTCAGCTAATGTAATTTCTGCTTCGCTAAAGCCACCTTCAGGACCTACTAAAAACAATACATCATAATTAATTGGTTGTGGAAGAGCGATTGAACTAGCAATTTTTTCGTGTGCTATATATTTAGTAATGTCATTAGCTTTTATTACGTCTTCAAACTTTGCCAAAGGCATTAGTTCTGGAATCTTATTACGAAAGCTTTGCTCAGCTGCATTTCGCAAAATACTTTGAAAACGTTCATATTTGCTTTCAAATTTATTGTATTTTACTAAATCATGTTGAGTGTATTGAGTTAACATTGGAATAATCTTGGTAACTCCAAGTTCAGTAGCTTTTTGCAATGCTCATTCAAAACGATCTAGTTTAATTACGCTTATAGCCAAAATAACTTCATGCTTTAGTTCATGATCTTCTTCTAGTTTAAATTGAATTTTAGCTTGGCTTCCGTCAAGTATACATTGATAAAATTCATTTTGGTAAACACAGATAAAAGGCTTATCTTGTGCTCTAATTACCTTTATATGTTTGATAATTTCTGGATCTAAATCAAATCCATCTGTATTTTTTTTAGTTACAAAGAAACGATTCATGATTAATCCTCATTCATGATTGCTTCATAATCTTCAAGTGTTCCTCTAAAGATAAAGCTTTTCTTTGGTGATTGAAGTTCTAATATTACATCAGCACATTGGTTAACAAAGGCTCTATTATATGTAGTAAAAATTGCTCCACCTTTATAGTTTTTAACTCCTTCAATAACTGAGTCGATTGATTCAGCATCTAAATGGTCTAATGGTTGGTCTAATATTATAAAGTTTGATTCAAGTAACATCATCCGAGAAAACATTAGTCTAGCTTTTTCTCCCCCGCTTGTTACTCTAACTTTTTTAAATACTGAATCATTATTAAATAACATACGTCCTAAAAATCCACGCATACGCGCATCATCATTTTCACGGTTTTCTTTTTCTTTATTTTCTAAAGGTCATTTTGAAATTCATTCTAAAATATTTTCATCGGTATCAAAATATTTTGAATTTTCATTTGGAAAGTAAGAAGGAGTAATTGTTTGTCCCCATTCAACTGTTCCACTAGTTGGTTTAGTAATACCAAGTAAGCATTCTAAGAATTTAGTTTTAGCAATATCATCTTCTCCAACAATAACCATTTTTTCACCTGGTTTTAATGAGAATGAGACTTTTTCAAAAACTGTTTCACCCTTATCATTAACATAAGTTAAATCTTCAACATTTAAAATTTGTTTTCCATGATCACGGTTCATTTCTCAACGAACATAAGGGTATTTACGGTTAGATGGTTTAATTTCATCTAATGATATTTTTTCAAGTGCTTTTTTACGCGAAGTAGCCTGACGAGATTTAGAAGCATTGGCACTAAAACGAGCAATAAAGTCCTTTAATTTTTCAATTTGTGCTTCTTTTTTCAAGTTAGATTGTTTCATCATTTCCCGTGCTAATTCTGATGATTCTTTTCAAAAACTATAGTTACCTGTATAAATTTTAGCTTCATTATAATCGATATCCACAATGTGAGTACAGATTGCATCTAAGAAATCACTGTCATGAGATACTACAATAACAACATTTTGATAATCAATTAAAAAGTTTTCAAGTCATCTAATACTTCTTAAGTCAAGGTGGTTAGTTGGCTCGTCCATGATTAAAATATCAGGATTTCCAAATAAAGCTTTTGCTAAAAGTACCTTTATTTTTTGGTTAGCCGTTAATTCACGCATTGGAACTTCTCATTTTTCTTTAGGTATATGTAAGTTAGCTAGTAATTCTTGTGCATCATTTTCTGCTGTTCACCCGCCTAACATACCAAATTTTTCTTCCAAATCTGCGGCTCTTTCATAATCTTTATCAGTTGCATCTGGATTCATATAAATGGCATCTTTTTCTTCTTTAATTTGATATAAATCTGTATTACCCATAATCACAACTTCAGTTACATTGATATCATCATATGCATTGTGATCTTGAGAAAGAACAGAAATACGTTTATTCTTTTCAATTAAAATATTTCCACCAGAAGCTTCAATTTGTCCTGCTATTATTTTTAAAAATGTAGACTTTCCAGCACCATTAGCTCCGATAATACCATAAGTATTTCCTTCTGTAAATTTTAAGTTTACATTTTCGAATAACTTTTTATCACTAAAAATTTTGCTTAAATTTTGAACTTCAATCATTTAGTCTCCTTTTATATTATTAATTGCTATATTATATTTTAATTTTAAATTTATAAAAATATTAAAAAAACCTTCTAAATGAAGGCGATTGGCATCAAAGTTATTCACTCGATGTCGGCTCAGGTATATTATACACAATAATTAAATAAATTAATAAAATTCACCTAACTTAATTAGGCGAATTAATATTTTTATAATCTATTTTTTAGTTCTACAAAATAGTCAACATATTCTAAAGCAACATCATGTAATGTATAGCAGTTGCATTCTTCATTTTGACCAGCAACATTATCTGCTGCACATTCTGACATGCATTCTTCTTTAATTTCATCATGTGCTGCTGCTCTTGCTGTTTCTATTTCATTAACTCTTTTAGCAATGTTTTCAGAATCTAATTCTTGTTCTTTTTCTTGGTAAGCTAGAATAGCAGAAGTAGATTTTTTTTCATCAACGTGACGTTTAATTTTATTAGCATTCTCATTAGCTTTACATTTTCCACCACAGCATGCTCCACCAATAGGTTCCATAACATTTTCTTCTCTTGTTTCCATAGTTTGAAAATCGCAATCATCTTCTTTAGCAACTTCTTCAACTACTTGTTCCATTTGTTCAGTTGCTTGTAAATCTTGAGCAACTTCTTCTTTTTCTTCTTTACATTTGCATTCTGTTTCTGATGGGCATTCACATTTTTCGTCACAATGGCATTTTTTAATAGTAACTAATTCTTCAATAACCACGGGTTCCTTGTGTTTAATTTTTTCGATAATTACTTCTTCAGCAACTTCATCCACAACAGGAACTTTGTTGAATTCTTCAAATTCTTCAGCAGTTAATTTTCATTGTCTTACGTGCTTACAATTTCTAAAATTTCTTGAACATCTAAGGCATCTTTTCATATTATTCTCCGTTTCTTTTAAATCTATTTCATCATATGTGGGTAATGAGACATATTGAATGATAAATTTTCTTGGTCTACTTGGGAATCTTCTCACAGGATATAACGTATGAGCACGAAGTACTCTGTGTTGGTTGTCCCTTGTTATTGAGTTTTCCATATATAAATTATATGGTTTTTCCTTGTTTTTATCTGTAAAATTATTCTTTTTTACATTTAAGCTATTTGAATCATTATTTAAATTATCTCAATTACTTTCAGCTTGATTATTTTGGTAAGTTTCTTCTAAAAAGCTAGGTGTATTTTCTTCTGGCTGATATGGTAAACTAGCTTCTTGTAATGCTTGTTCCATTTTAGCAAGTTGTTGAGCTTCTTCTTGTTTAATTTCTTCTAATCTACGTTTAATTGAATTATAAATATCAATTAAAGTACGTTCTTGTTCTTCGATTGAACGATATGGATCCATTGGCATAGTTGAAAGTATTTGTTGAAAAACACTGTCAGCACGCATTTCTTTTGTTATTAATGATTTCATTCCGATTCTATTTGAGAAAATTCGAAGCAATACTCCATAGGCAATATCATCTACCATTGCGTCAAAAGTTTTCGTACCTTCTTCGGTATATATTTGATATGGATTTTTTTGTGAGTATTGTACTAAATTAACATTTGAACGCAATTTATCCATTTTGTTAATATGTGCTTGTCATTTTTCGTCTAGAGTTTGCAAAATAGTCTCTTTAAGTAAACTTAAAATTTCATCTTGACTAGCATTTTCAAAAGCGTTTTCTTGTCATTGTTCATAAACTGTTAGTACAATATTAGCTATATATTCAGGTAAATCACTTTCATGTACTTTTGAAATTTCACCTAAATCAAAATGGAATTTAATTAAGCTTCCAATGTTTTCATTTAAAAAACTTACTAGTGCTGCATAATTGTAAGTATTATTATGTAATCTATATTCACCTCTACGCACAATACTACGTGCTGAGGATGCAATCATTCTTTGTACAATAAAAACAATATCCTTGCTATATAAAATTAAGTCTCTTTGTGCGTAAATTAAATCACGTTGTTGTCTAATAACATCATCATAATTTAAAACTGACTTACGTGAGTCGTAATTAAAACCTTCAATTTTCTTTTGTGCATGGTTAAAAGCAAAACGTAGTTGTTTATTAGTTACTTCTTTTCCTTTAGAATCAGCATATGCTTCTCTAAAACTTTCATAGTTAGCGAATCTTTGCATCAATTGATCATCAATAGAAACAAAGAATTTACTTGTCCCAACATCACCTTGACGTCCTGAACGTCCCCTTAATTGATTATCAATTCTTCTTGATTCAGCTTTGTCAGTTCCAAGGACATATAAACCACCGCGGGCAAGTGCTTCAGCAGAAGGCTTAATGTCAGTTCCACGCCCCGCCATATTTGTTGCTATTGTTACTGAAGCAACTTCTCCGGCATGTGAAATAATTTCGGCTTCTGAGGCATTTTGTTTAGCATTAAGCACTGTGTGCGGAATTCCGCGGTTAATCAACATTTTGTGAACAATTTCTGAATCTTCAATTTGAGCTGTTCCAACTAAAACTGGCTGCCCTTTTTTGTGTAGCTCAATAATTTTTTCAACAACAGCGTTTCACTTATCTTCTGCTGTAGCAAAAATTGCATCAGGTTCATCAACTCTAGCTATTGGTTTATTGGTTGGAACTACATTTACCCGCATGTTATAGATATCAATGAATTCTTGTTCTTCAGTTTTACCTGTTCCTGTCATTCCACAAAGCTTTTTAAACATTCTAAAGAAGTTTTGATATGTAATAGTTGCCAATGTTTTAGTTTCTGGTTCAATTTCGACCATTTCTTTAGCTTGAATAGCTTGTTGTAACCCTTCTGAATAACTACGTCCATCCATAATACGACCAGTAAAGGCGTCAACTAGTTCAATTTTTCCTTCACGCACAATGTATTCAACATCAATTCTCATGATCTTGTGAGCTCTAAGGGCATTTTGCACAAGGTGCACAGTTTCTGAATTTTCAATGTTATAAAAATTAGGTGTGTGGTAAAACTTATTAGCCTTTTCAATACCAGCATGTGTTAAAGTAACTGCCTTAGATTCTTCATCAATTAAATAGTCATTTTTATTTAATGTACGAACAAATTGGTCTGCTGCAAAGTATGAAGAAGTATCTTCGGCATCTCCACCAGAAATAATTAAAGGTGTTTTTGCTTCATCAATTAAAATTGAATCTACTTCATCAATTAAGCAGAATTGTAAACCTCTTTGAACTTTTTCACTTCCATCCTTAACCATGTTATCTCTTAGATAGTCAAAACCTAGTTCAGAGTGTACTGAATAAGTAATGTCAGCAGCATAAGCATTACGTTTATCAAATGGGTTCATTTGTGCTTTATTAATGCCAACTGTTAGGCCTAAAAAGTTAAATACTTGTCCCATTTCGATAGCATCACGTTCTGATAGATATTCATTAACTGTTGAAACAATAGCTCCTTTACCTAACAAAGCATTTAGATATACGGGAGCAATAGAAGTAATAGTTTTTCCTTCTCCTGTTTTCATTTCTGCAACTGATCCTAAATCTAAAAGTAATCCACCTAGAATTTGCACATCATAAGGACGTTTCCCTAGTACTCTTTTAGTTGCTTCACGAGCTACTGCAAAAGCATCATTTCTAATATCATCTAAGCTATAACCTTTAGCTAATAAGTCCTTGAAGAATTGAGTCTTTTCTTTCAATTCTTGGTCAGTAAATTTCTCAACAATAGGTTCTAATTGATTGATCTTTTTAAGAGCTTTTTCAGCAATACGCATTTCAGTAGTCTTTAGATCGAAAAATTTATTTAAATTACTCATAATGTTTAAATTATACTGACTTTTTATTTAAATAAAGTGAATTATTAACTATTAAGAAATAAATATGTGCAAAGAGCTTTTACAAATTGATTTATTTTAAGGTTATTAAAAATACTAAATAATGTTGCTTAAGTAAAAATTTTTAGCCTATCAGTAAGATTCAAAAAAATAAATAAAAACTTCAATTCCTTTGAGTGAATTGAAGCTTAATTTCAACTATCTTTATTATATTATGATTCTTTATTTAATAAAACTTTCATCAAAGACACCAATGTAAGGTAAGTTACGTAATTTTTCATCATAGTCTAGACCAAATCCAACTAGAAATTCATCAGGTGCAATAAAGCCATAATGGTCAGCTTGAAAATCTACCTTACGGTTATAAGGTTTATCCATCAAAGTTAGCACTTTTAAGCTGTGAGGATGCCTTTCTTTTAACATTGAACATACCTTTTGTAATGTGATTCCACTATCAATAATATCTTCAGCAATTAAGACATCTTTTCCTTCAATATCATTAGCTAAATCCATAATGATTTTAACACTTCCGCTGCTTGCATGTGAGCCCGCATAAGTACTTACAGTCATAAAATCTAACTTATGATCTACTTCAACATTTTTAATTAGTTGAGCTAAAAAAGGAATAGAACCCTTAAGTAAGCCAACTATAATTAAGTCATTTGAATCTTTATAAGTTTGATTAACTCAGTTTGCACATTGCACAATATGTTTTTCAATAAAAGCTTGGTCAAAAAGCACTTTCTTAACCATTGGATGCACTTTTGTTTGTTTATTCTTATTAAATATTTGTAGCATGATGTTCTTTATACTCCTCAATTAATTTAACTGCTTGAGCAAAAACCTGTTCTTCGGTTAGAACATTGGTATCAATAATGGCATATTTAATATTGTAAGTATTAGCAATCTTGATAAAAGCTTCCTTATAAACTTGATAAAGTTCCTTAAAATAAGCCTTATTTACTTCATAGTTATCAATTTCTACTTTTCTACCACGCGCAAAAAGTCTTTTTTCAAAATTTTCATATGAAACATCTAAAAAAATAGCAAATTCAGGTAACTCATTTTGACTAACTAATACTTTAAACAGTGCGTCGTAGGCTTGCATAGCTTTAGGAGATAAGTTTTTTAAGTTAACTAGGGCAAAAACATAATGTTCTGCACTGAAACGATCTAGGAATAATAAGTCTTTATTTGGATCCATTTTAAGTTGATTAAATTTAGCAATGGCTTTATCTACATTAGCTAAATGGTTTTCAACCACATACGCTTGAAATGATAAATCTAAATTAGGTCTTTTTTCATAGAACCAATTTAGCATAGTGGTAAAGACTTCATCATTTTCTGAATATTCCTCAAGTAAGATTGAATTTTTATAGTGCTGTAGTAATTTAGAAGTTAATGTACTTTTTCCACTACTAATCATTCCTGAAATTCCAATAATCATATGATCCCCCCTTGCAGTTATAGCAATTAATATTTGTTTTATTATAAAGCAAATTTAGTCCCTAAGTTTAAAAAAATCAAAAATACTTTTTAGTATTTTGACTCATTTCAAAATTCTTGAGCAGTTCTGCTTTTTACTCATTTTAAAAATGGATATAAAGCTAGTGAAATAACTTCTAATATGCCTCATTCTACTAGCATATTTATTCAAATTAAGCCAAATCAAATTTTAGCATTGCCAATGTTTAGATCCTTAAATTGAATCGTGATTAATAAAGCACTTGACACTAGCATAGTATTTAGCATAAAGATGCAAAAAGCATAAATAGCCACTGAAACTAAATTAAAGCTTCACACTTTGAATAATAAATAATAAATGGCACAAAGAATAAGCCCAAGTAATATTCTTGGTATTAATGAAATATAAACTAAGTTAAAAATAGGTAACTGCAAAATAATTGATCCAATAAAAGATCAGAACCCAAAATTAAAACACGTTCATAAAATCCCAATGTATCCTAAATGAATTGATGCAATTAATATAATTAATGGAATAGTAGTTATCGATACTATTCCAACTGTAATATAACCTGTATATGGTGTAAACGTAAAAACGATTATTATTGCTAAATATAGAGCTAAGTAAACAATTATTTTAATATCTCATATTTTTGTAATACTTTTTTTCATAGGAAATATTATATGTTAAAAACATAATATTTTAAAATAATGTTTTAGACCTACTGCACAGAAATAAAAATCATTATAAAACTAAAAAAGTTTATTTTTCTTTTAATTTTATATCACATTTATAGTTTTTTATTTTTATCTTTTTACACCTATAAAATAAGAATATAAATAAAAAAATTTAGCTATACGCTAAATTCTACATTTTCTATTCTAACATTATATTTTGTAGCTGTATCGACCTCAACAATATCACCTACTTCTTGACCCAACATTGCTACTGCAAGAGGACTTTTATTAGAAATTTTTCCATCAAATGGATCTGCATCATGCACACCCATGATTGTAACTTTTTTTCTTTCTCCTGTTGACATAACAGTAAATTCCACTGTTGAACCAATTGTTACAACTTCTTGGCTTTGGTGTTTTTCATTACCTTCAATTAAAACAGCATTATCAAGAATTTGTTCTAATTCTGAAATACGCCCTTCTATAGCACCTTGTTTATCTCTAGCTGCATCATATTCAGCGTTTTCTGACAAGTCACCTTGTGCTCTAGCTTCTTTTAAGGCAGCTTGTACAGCTGGTCTTTCAACATTAATTAAATGTTCATATTCTTTTTTGTATTTATCTAATGTTTCTTGTGATAAATAAACTTTTCCTTGTTGTTCTGTGTTTTGCATAAGAATCCTCTTTCTAATTTATTATATTTTACCTTATTATTTTTTAACTATAAATAGATATTTTGAACTTATATATGACACTTCATAAGGCATGTCAGTCATCTTAAGATAGCTAATCATTCGTTTAATTTCGCTTTTAGGGTTAGCAAATGAAACTAATATCATTCCTTTATGCAATTTCTTATTAAATTTATCAAAAATATCATTGATATCACCTTGAGCATCCATGATAATTAAACAATCAATTTCTGATTCATCATAAAGTTTAATTTCATTTGGAAAATGATCAGGGAATTTTAATCTTAAATCTTCAAGTTTATCATATTGAATTTCTTTTGAATAAACATAAGTTTGTCCCTTAATTTTTTGAGCAATAGCAACAATTGGAAATAAATCATGATTATTAACTACTAGCACATTTTTATATTCATTACGATAAATGGTATTAATAATACCTTCAACATCGATATCATTAGCTTTTGATTTCAAGTAATCCTTTAGTTCATATGGGAGTTCACCTAAATCATTTCTCAAAGCTTGAATTTGAATCATAGCTTCTTCTTGTGTCTTTTTTAGCATTTTATTACGCATTTTTCTAGCCAATACTTGCATTACAATGTAAACTGTAAAACCAATTATAACTAGGACTAAGGCAGAAACACCTAATGCTACTCTAGCTTCATAAGTCATTTTATTTACCTCACTTGTTTTGATAATAGTCTAAGTAATCTTGCAAAATAATCAACGCTGCTAACTGATCTTTTTTAGCTTTACGCTTTTGTTGAGTTAATCCAGCAGCCATCATAGCTTCATTAGCTCTTTTTGTTGAATATTGTTCGTTAACAAAGAGCACTGGTAAATTAAAGCGTGCAATTAATTTTTGTTTAAAATCTTCCACCATATAAGTGCGTTCACTTTTATCGCCACTAATTTTAAGTGGATAGCCTAGTACAATACCATCAATTTTATTTTTATATTCATTAAGATAGAAATCAACACGATTAAGTGCAGCCTCAAAATCATTTTCAGCAAACATAAAGTTTTCAAGACCACTAGCTATAATTTCATTTTCATCAGTTATAGCAAAGCCACAACTTTTGATCCCTAAATCTAATCCTAGTTTTCTCATACCAATTCTTCTTGTATGTAGGTTAATAATTCATTAGCATTCTCTACTTTACCCATTGATAAAATAGCATTTCCACCACCACGACCATTTAATTTTTTAAATAATTGTTGTGCAATAGTATTTGAATTATAAGTTTTTGAAGCAACCACTAACATTGGATTGTTTTCTTCTGAAGTAAGTACTACTAAAACATCTTGATATTTTTCTCTTAGTGTAGAAGCTACAGTTTTAATATTAGCTTTATCAATTGTTTGATTTAAGTAAACTTTATGTCCTTTAATATCAAGTAATTCGATATTGTCATAATCGAATTCAAAACTACTTGCTAATTCTTTCTGAATTTTCTTATTATCGTCTTTTAAAGCTTCAAGTGTAGCTTGTAAGTATTCAATTGCTGCTTCTTTATCCTCAGGCACATTTAGTTCATAAGTATAGTCTTTATTTAATTTAGTGTTCTTTTCAAGCATCTTTTCAACTTCAACAAGTAATTTATTAACTTCTTCTTCTAAATATTCATTAACTAAAGCGTTTGAAGAGATGGCTCTGATTCTATAAACACCAGCTGCTTTTTTATCAACATTAGTAATTTTGAAATTTTCAAGTTTAGCTGTATTTGAAAGGTGAGTTCCTCCACAAAGATCTGCTGTAATTCCATCAAACTTAACAATGCGAACATTTTGAGGATTCATGTATTCAGATTCCTCAAGTGTCATAATTGCACCAAGTTCCTTAGCTTGTTCTGTAGTCATTTGTAAGTAATCACGTTTGGCATCTTGAGCAATATAACTACGTACTAGGCGTTCTACTTCTTTAATTTGTTCATCGGTAGGTTTACTATCAGCTGGAAGGTCAAATGTTAAACGTTCTTCATTGTTATCTGATCCAAGTTGTTTAATTTGATTTCCAAGTACATTTCTTAAAGCACAAAACATTAAGTGTGTTCCTGAGTGATTTCTTTCAAGACCTAAACGAATTGTTTCATCAACAAAACATTCAACAGGTAAGTCTTTTTTAATCTTGCCTTCAACTTTATGAATGTGGTTTCCGAATTTATCTTTAAATACATCTAAAATTAAGATTTTTTCATGGCCTTGTTGCATGTAACCACGGTCGTGTTTTTGGCCACCACTAGTTGCATAAAATGGTGTCTCTTTTAGTACTACATAAGCAATGCCATTAGCACTAGTAACTTCTTTTTCTGCATCAAGTAAGTATAAAATATCACTAACATTATGAGTAGTTTCATATCCAACAAATTTATCAACTTTTGATTTTAAGATTGTAAGTGAGTTAATAACTTTATCCATTCCAGATAATTTAGCATTTCTTGAAGCATCAGCATGATCTTTCTTAGCTTTTTCATATCCTTCATAATCAATCTTTATATTCTTTTGCTCTAAAATTTCAGCTGTTAATTCAACTGGGAATCCATAGGTTTCAAATAATTTGAAAGCAACATCACCAGGGAAAATTACAATATCATCATTTAAATAATTATTTAATAGGTTTTTACCATTTTCAATGGTACGTGAGAAAGTTAATTCTTCATCCTTAATAATTTGTTTAATTGGGCCAACTTCATATTCAAAAGGTAAACTAGCTTTAACAACATCAACTAATTTATATAAAAATGGGTCATATATTTTAAGTTGCATTGCTTTATAAACACTTCTACGAATTAGTCTTCTTAAGATATATCCTCTACCAACATTTGAAGGTTTAGCACCATCAGCAATAGCATTTGTTACAGTACGCATGTGATCAGCAATAACTTTGAAGCATGAGTTAATAAACATTTGTTCAGGTTCTTTAGTAAAATAGTTATTAATATCATATCTAAATTCAGTGAATTTTTCTATTTCATGAATAATAGGTAAGAATAAGTCAGTATCAAAGTTAGTTGGAGCATCTTGCATAATTGAAACAATTCTTTCAAGTCCAGCTCCTGTATCAATGTTTTTTTGTTTTAATTCCGTATATTCACCTTCTCCGTTTGAATTATAAGTTGAAAAAACAATGTTTCAAATTTCGATATAACGATCATTTTCTAAGTCTTCTTTTAATAATTCAATTCCTCTAGCATCATACTTTGAACCACGATCATAAAAGATTTCAGTATTAGGCCCACAAGGTCCTGAACCAACTTCTCAAAAGTTAGTGTCTTTGCTTCCTGGTATCATATGGTCTTCTTCGAAACCATGTGACATTCATTCGTTTTTAGTTTCTAAATCTTCATAATAGTATGTAAAATAAAGTTTTTCTTTGTCTATTTTAAGTACATCAAGTAAAAACTCACTAGCGAATGCAATAGCCTCTTTTTTAAAGTAATCTCCAATTGAAAAGTTACCAAGCATTTCAAAAAATGTATGGTGACGAGCTGTAATACCTACATTTTCAATATCATTGGTTCTAATTGCTTTTTGTGAGTTAGTTAATCTTTTTGCGGGTGCTACTTTTTTACCAGCAAAATAATCTTTTAAAGTAGCTACCCCACTATTAATTCATAAAAGTGAAGGGTCATTATGTGGCACTAAACTTTTTGAAGGCACAATAAAGTGTCCTTTTGATTCAAAAAATGATAATCACTTTTCTCTAATTTCTTTTGAATTCATAAAAACCTCTTTTAAATGTAATCTTTCTTAATATTATCCATATATATTTCATCAATTATGGCTCCACCAATACATTTGTCTCCATCATATAACACAACTTGTTGCCCTGGGGTTACTGCAGAAGCAGTTTCTGGATAAAAGACTTTAATTTTACGATCGGGTAAAAATTCTACTGACACTTTAATGTCCTTTTGTCTATATCTAAACTTAGCTGATAAATTATTAGGATTGAAATCAGTGTTATTTAAAGTTAAATCACTAGCAAGTAAACTATTTGAAATTAAATATTCAGGATGAGAGTTAGGGGCAACATATAAAATATTCTTTCTAACAGCATGACCACAAACATAATATGGTTCACTCATTCCGCCTAAGTTGAGTCCTTTACGTTGTCCAATTGTATAGTAGAAACATCCGATATGTCTACCCATTTTTTTACCTGTAGTAATATCTACAATATCCCCTTCTTGGGCAGGGATATAATTTTGTAAAAATTGTCCAAAGTTTCTTTCACCTATAAAACAAATTCCGGTTGAATCTTTTTTGGTTGCTGTTACTAAATTTAACTTTTTAGCAATTTCTCTAATTTCAGGTTTAGTCAATTTAGCCAGTGGCATAATTACTTTTTCAAGTTGTTTATGTGAAAGTTGCGCTAAGAAATATGTTTGGTCTTTGTCTTGATCAGCTGCTCGATATAAGTGCCCATCAATTACATTAGCATAATGCCCCATTGCTATATAATCAGCTTTTAATTCATTAAAAGCATATTGTGCAAAAGCATTAAACTTTATGTACTTGTTACATAAAATATCTGGATTAGGGGTTCGCCCCTTTTTATATTCTTCAATAAAGTTTTCAAATACATTATCTCAATATTCCTTAACAAAATCTACACGAAAAAGAGGAATATCTAGCGCTTTTGCTACAGCCTGAGCATCTTGATAGTCTTTTTCTTGTGGACAAACATCTTGTGAAATATCAGCATTACCTAAAATATCATTATTAACAATACTATCTCAATTGCGCATGAATAAGCCCACAACATCATAACCTTGTTGTTTTAAGATATAAGCAGCTACAGAAGAATCAACCCCTCCCGACATACCAATAACTACTCTTTTTGTCATATATATTCCTCCTTAAATGTATTGTTATCAAATTTATAAATAAATTTTATAACAATATCACATTTTGCACAATTATATAAATATAAAACTCTATTTTTTTTACCTCTAATACATAGGAATAAAAATATATCACACAGTTTTTTAGTGTGATATAAAATTTATTATTATAAATTAATTGTCTAATTTAATTTTTGCAATTTCGATTTTATTTTGTACCAAATCTTGTTCTAGTTCAATAATTCTGTTTAGTTCGCCTTCTAATTTTTTTGCTTCTTCTACACTTGGCTTTGTAACTGGTTCTTTTGGTGCAAATAATTCACAAGTTTCATTAGCCTGTATAATCGAAATTTCATATGTACCAATTTTTTTGGCAATATCAATAATCTCATTTTTATCATATGTAAGTAATGGACGTAGAATTTGTCTATGGCAAGCAGCACCAATTGTACTTAAAGATTCTAAAGTTTGTGAAGCAACTTGTCCTAGATTATCACCATTTGAAATCGCTATTTGACCATATTTATCGCAAATTTGATCAGCAATACGATAAAAACTTCTGCGCATTAAAGTAATTTTGTAAGATTCTCGAGACACAAATGAAATATAGTTCATTAAATTAGCATAATTAGCTATAAGTAAGTTTGAAGTAACTTGATATTGATTTAGTACCTTTACTAGGTTAGTGATTTTTTCAATTGTTCGCTCATCAGTTTGCGGTGGAGTAATAAAGGTTAAGAAGTCAACCTTAATTCCACGCTTCATCATTTTAAACGCAGCAATAGGCGAATCAAATCCTCCAGAAATTAAGTGTAGCACTTTTCCTGATACACCTACAGGTAGTCCCCCTAGCCCTTCGTAGTACTCTGAAAACATATACGTTCTACCATTTCTTACTTCAACATAAAAAGTTTGATCAGGGTTATGTACATCAACTTTTAAATTAGTAGCTTTTAATATTTCACCACCCAAAATATGATTGATTTGATCTGATGAATATTCGAACTGTTTATAATTTCTTCTAGCAGCTATTTTAAATGTTTTAGCTTCTGGCTTAACAAGTTTTAAAGCAGTTTTCTTAAATACTTCTATATCGTTTTCCACCACTGCTACAGGTGAAAATGAACTAATACCAAAAACATAGTTCAATTTCTCCATATTATGTGGCGAATATGTTAAATACATTCTATCAAATTCAACCTGTGGAGCTTCTCCAACAATGTGTTTAATATTATTTGCTAATGTATTAATAAATGTTTTACGATTTTTTTTCTTGAGCACTAGCTCACCATATCTAATTAAAATTTTACTGTACATATTTCTCCTTAATCAAGAATCTTTTGACAGTTTGATAAGATTCTTTGTAATCGTTGTTTTGTTGTATTTGAATTCGAGTTTGATTAATTAATTCTTTATAAGCATTAATTTTTTCTTCCCCAATCAAAAAGCGCTCATTACTTGCAACTTCGAAGCAAAGTGCATCATACATTTCATGATATTTTTCATTTATTGCTATCTTTCTGATTAAGAAAGCAAGAGTATGGATAAAATCATTTCAAACAAGCTGATGTTTACCTCAACTCTTATATTTTTTAATATTAGTTTCAAACTGATTTTTTAAAATTTTTTGCGCTTCATTTATTTCAGGATCATTGACTAAATGATCATTTTCTATGACTGCAAAATAGGCTTCAACTGCATTAGATAAGTCTATATCGCGCTGAACCTTAATCCCTGAGATATGGTGTATTTCAAGTTTATAATTTAAATATGCATCATCAAATTTTTTTACAGCTTGTAAAAACTCTTTTACAGCTTTTAAAATATCTAATAGGACACTTAAATTATTAATTGCATTAACTTTTGATTCTAAGTCACAGTAAACTTTATTCAATTTACTAGTTTCCTTATGTAATTCAATATAAATTGTTTTACGTGTCACTCACAAGGATGCAAGATCTTTTTTTATAACTTCAAAAAAATCTTTAATACTTTGATTTAATATTGTTCCATGATAAATCTTTCAATATACATCATAAATTTTAGTAATATTAGTAGCTAGCTTATTTGAATCAAACTCAAATCATGTTTGAGAAAGTTTTTCAATATTTTGATTTAAGGTTTTATATTCTGCTAATACTTTTGTTTTTGTTTCTTTTTTAATTGCTTTTTTGAGCTCATTGGGCAAAGCATCAAATAAATAATATTCAATTTTACTTGCTCCTATGATTAAATTATTTAAATCATTTAATCTAACTCTTAAATCATCAATTTTTTTATCAGCTTGTGAAAATTGTCCTTTGTATTTGGAATTATCTAGTTCATTTAGACGCTTAGCCATTTTTTGTACTTTATCAGTTAAAATAGGATTTAAATTCTTTGTGATAGATTTATTCTTATTTAAAACTTCCTTATAGTATTCAACTATTTCAAGGTAATTAGTAAATACATCATCAATGAGTTTTCAATCAATATCAAACTCTTGTGCAATTTGATCAAAAGACTTACATTTGTCTTTGTACAAGATAAATAAACGTCTGAGTGTTTTTCTTTCTTTAACTACTTGAAAAAATTTCTTTTCTTGAATAACAGCATTTAAACTATAAATATGCTGTAAAATTACATCTTTTTTCTGGCAAATATCTTGATTAGTACTTTTTAACTTGTCACAAATTGGCTCAAATGATTTCTCATTCTTCGCTAAAATAGCACACTTTTGAATAGCATCTTTGTTTTTAGTGTTTTCTCTCTGTAATGTTATTCTTAATTCTGAAATATATGCTGCATTCTTTTTGAAATAAATGTTCCTAATAAGAATTATTGAAAGGAACAGTATGAGTAATACCGCAATAACAACAAATACAATAAAGATAGCTAAAACAGTTGTATTATGTTTCTCCATGTCCCTTCCTTTTAACTTTAATTATTAATAATTAAAGTTTATCAAAGTTTTAATTTTATATCCTTAAAATAAAGAAAAAACTCCAAAGTGGAGTTTATGGTCACTAAAGTGATATGGAGCGAGTGAAGGGAATCGAACCCTCATAGTCAGCTTGGAAGGCTGAAGTTCTGCCATTAAACTACACTCGCAACTTGTTATTTGCGTTATTATTATATCACGAATAACAATCTTTGGAAATAAATTTTTTATTTTTTTACACAAAGCAAGTCATTGGCGCGCCCGGCAGGAGTCGAACCCGCAACCTTTAGGGCCGTAACCTAACACTCTGTCCAGTTGAGCTACGGGCGCATTAATGGAGGCACCAACGGGATTCGAACCCGTAATCAAAGTTTTGCAGACTCATGCCTTGGCCATTTGGCTATGGTGCCTTGTGCTTTATTATTATAATACAAATTGGATTTTTGATAAATATTTTTTTCATATTTTTTCCCAAATTGGCAAGACAATTAGTCACTGATTGACAAGCAATTGAAAATTATAAAAAATGCAAGCATAAGCTTGCAAATAATTATTTATCAAATTGTGATGTGTATAAGTTGTAGTAAAATCCTTGTTTTTCAAGTAAGCTTTCGTGGGTTCCTTGTTCAATGATTAATCCATTATCAACTACTATAATAACATCTGCGTTTTTAATTGTACTTAATCTATGAGCTATAACAAAAGTCGTCTTATCTTCCATTAATTTTAACATTGCTTGTTGCACAATTTGTTCAGTACTTGAATCAATATTCGAAGTTGCTTCATCTAAAATTAATAAACTTTTGTTGCTTAAGATCGCTCTAGTTAATGAGATTAATTGTTTTTGGCCTTGTGAAAGGTTAGCACCATTGTTTTCGATTAATGTGTCATAACCATTAGCCATATTCATAATAAAGTGATGCGCATGTGTGAGTTTGGCAGCTTGTTCAATTTCTTCTATAGTTGCATTTGGGTTTGTCATTTTTAAGTTGTCTAATATTGATTCATTGAATAAAAATGAATCTTGTAGAACAATTGTCATATTATCTCTAAGGCTGACTGTATCTATATTTCTGAGTTCATTGCCATCAATTTTAATTGAGCCACGAACATAGTCATAATATTTTGAAAGTAGGCTAATAATTGTTGTTTTTCCGGCACCAGTTGGCCCTACTATAGCAACTGTTTGACCTGGTTTAATTGAAAAACTAGCTGCCTTCAATTGATATTCTAAAGCGTCAGGGTTATATTTAAAATAAACATCTTTAAAATCAATTTGTCCAATAATTTTTTCAATTTTAATAGTTTCATGTTCGCGACTTGGCACTTTTACTTGTAATAAGTTAAAAATACGTGAAGTAGATGCAACTCCTACTTGCGCATTAAATGTACTTGATAAAATACTTTGGAACGGTCCCATAAAGTTTCAATTTAATGAAACATATAGCACAATTAGCCCAGCTGTCGGAGAACCATCTTTATTTACCATAAAATTAAAAGCACTTCAAACATTAACTCCTTTTAGATAAAAGACAGCTGCAATAGCTGAAATAGCTAAAATAATTAAATTAGAGATCAATCCATATCAAGTATCAAATGATTTCGCAATTATATCACCCTTATAAGCTGAATTACGAATGTTTTTGGTAATAATTTCAAGTTCACTATAGATGTAAGCTTGGCGATCAAATGAATTTGTCACTTTAGTGTTTACTAACATTTCTTCTACAAATGCATTTAATCGACCAAAAGCATTTTGCACACTTATAAAGTAAGGTTGTGATTTCTTAATTAATAAGAAAACAAAAGCAAATAAAATTAATGATACAGGAATAACAATTAATGTTAAAAGTTCAGAAGCAAGCGACATAACAACTATTGAAATTAAAATGTTAAATGTACTTGTTGCAGCTTGCACCATCATTTGAAATAATGAGTTAGCCACATTATTTATATCAACAACTAAAGTTGAAATTAAATTTCCAGTTTTATTTTTGTCATAAAAACTAATAGGTGAGCGAAATAATTTATTCATTAATTCACCACGTAGTCTAGCTCCGGCTTCGAAGCATAATTTAATATAAACTCTTTGTTCAAGGTAACGGAAAATTCCATATAAGATAAATGATAATCCAAGCCCAACTAAAGCTAGTGCAAAATGCAAGGTATTAAAATTATTAATATTTCCAGTAGCTTTTTCACCTAAGTAAGGTGCAAAAAATAATTGAATAATTATCCCAATCATAAAGCTACCAACTATATAACACACAGAATTAATAAAACTGAATGTTAATGCTATAGCTAAACTTTTTTTGTCTTTAGTAATGTAAGAAAGGAGAGTTTTAAATGTTTGAAATGCTTTAACATCAGTCTTCATCTTCTTATTTTTACTTAGTTCTTTACTAATTTGGCGACCTTCATACATATTATCCATAAGTTACTCTCCTTTCTATTGTTCTAATTGATTAGTATTAATATCTCTATATCATTGACAGCTTGCTAGTAACTCATGATGAGTTCCTTGTGCAATTATTCTTCCTCTGTCCATGACTAAAATCTTATCTGCATGTTTAATTGAATTGATTTTTTGTGAAATAATAACAGTTGTACAGTTGTAATCTTCCTTAATGTTTTTAATTAAAGCTTTTGTTGTTATGTTGTCCAGTGCTGAAGTTGAATCATCTAAAATTAAAATCTTAGGATCAATAATTAAACTACGTGCAATTGAAAGGCGTTGTTTTTGACCACCTGATAAGTTTTTCCCACGTTGTACAACAGGATGTTGCAATCTATCCTCAAATGTCATTATAAAGTTATTAGCACATGAGGCTTTTAAAGCACGATTGATTTCTTCTTGACTAGCATTTTCATTTCCAAATGTTAGGTTTGAATGAATTGTTCCAGAATACAATAAAGCTTCTTGATAGACAATTCCAACATTTTGGTGTAAGTTAGTTGTATCAATATCTTTAACTTCCTTACCATTAATCAAAATATTACCCTCATTGTATTTCATATTATTAACAATTAAATTGGCAATAGTACTTTTACCAGAACCTGTAGGTCCTATAATTCCAAGTGTTTGCCCACCTAATATTTTGAAATTAATATTTGATAAAGCATAATCCTCAGATGTCTCAAAATATTTGAAGTTAACATCTTTAAATTCGATCGAATAATCTGCTACATCGTTTTGTTCACTAATAATTAATCCATTTGTGACATGTAAGTCATCATATTCCTTATCAAGCACTTGTACAATTCTGCCTGCTGAAATTTTGGCTTTAAAAAATGATCCTAAAAATTGTGAAAACAGAATAATACCTTGTGCAATTAAGACTTCATATTCAATAAATACATTTAATTTAGCAATTAATTGTGCACCATTTTCAGTTCTTAAACTATTACTTGCTGCAAGGGCATCTAGTTGTACTTTACCTATGGCGTAAATAATAACCACAATAGTGTTAATGATTACAAAAAAAGCTGGCATACCAATTGCAAAGTACTTAAAGCTAGCTCTTTCAGTTTTTAATCAAGCTGAATTAGCTTTATTAAATTTATTGTATTGATTTAGTTGCAAATTATTTGCTTTAATGAATCTAGCTCCATTAATTGACTCATCAACTTCTTTTGTAATTCAATCTAGGTTCTTTCTACTCTTTTTAATTAATGGATTCGTTTTAATAAACATAAAGGCAATCACAAAGATTAAAAGAGGAATAACTGCGATAATTGACCACGTTAAATTAACATCAGTCATAAATGCAAAAACTAACCCGACTACAATATATAAAGGTGCCTTAATTAACGAAATGGAAGCACCAATTAAGAAATCTCAAAATACAGCAACATCATCATTAATTCTTGTAATTAAACTTTCATTTGTTAGTTGTGCAATATCTTTTAAACTAAGCTTTTGATATTTTTTAAATAAGGTATTTCTGTAAAAGTTGGAAGCTTTTTCACCAGCTCAAATAATGATTAGTACATATCCAAATGATGTACCAGCTGCCAAAATTAATACCACAATAAATGTTATAAGCAATGTATTAAAAACTTGTTGCCAATTTTTTGATGAGTAAACAACATAATTAAAAATTTCAAGTTGAATATCTTTAGTTGGATCATCATGTGGTTGAATAACCAGTGGCAAGAATTGAGAAAGTAAAATAGGTAACATCATTGTTAAAGCAACATTGATAATAACAATTAAAACACCAATGCCAAATTGTGCTTTTATTTTACCGGGCAAAATCTTAAACATTTTTCACATATTTACCTCCTTTATTTATGGACTATATATTGTCCTGATATTATAACATTTTTATAAAAAATGTTATCAGAGCTTAAGTGGTTAAAAATTTAAGTTAAGTTATTATTTTTTTGAAATTTTATTAAAAAAGGCATAAAAAAAATGGCGATCACGAGAGGATTCGAACCTCCGACCACAAGCTTAGAAGGCTCGTGCTCTATCCAGCTGAGCTACGCGACCACGCTAAATATATTTTACACACTTTTTAAAAAAATTGCATTATTTATTTTTTTATTTTTTTTGTTTAAAAAAGAAAAATCTCAGCCATGTGGCCGAGACTTATATACTATTATGTATGTTTGAATCCACCTGATTTTTCATCTAATGAAACCGTTGGTTTATGAATTTTTAAAGCTTCAATTGCTTTTTTAATGTCTTCGATTAAGATTGAAGCCATATCTTTGCTGAAACCTTGGCGAACTAAAACTCTTTGCACTATAACATTTTGAGCATTTGCTGGCATTGAATAAGCAGGGACTTGTCAACCTCTAACTCTAAGCTTATCTGCTAAGTCATATAAATTAAATCCTAAGTCAACACCTTTTTTAAATCTTCAAGTTGTAGCTGGGATACCATGTTTTGGATCACCATCATTAATTAATTCAAAATATCCCATTTTTTCTATTTCACTTGCAATGTATTGTGCTGTGTCATAACAGTTTTGGTGAATTTTTCTATACCCTTCTTTTCCAAGTCTTAAGAAAAGGTAGTATTGAGAAATAATTTGTCCAGCAGGTCTTGAAAAGTTAATTTGGAATACAGGCATATCACCACCTAAGTAATTAACATGGAAGACTAGTTTTTCAGGCAAGAATGACTTATCTCTTCAAACTACTCATCCAGCACCTAGTGGGGCTAACCCAAATTTATGACCAGATGATGAAATTGATTTAACTCTAGGTACTCTAAAATCTCATTCGATTTCTGGTGCAACAAATGGAGCTAAAAATCCTCCGCTAGCTGCATCAATGTGCATATCGACATTTAGTCCCGTATCTTTTTCCAACTTATCTAAGGCTTTAGATAATTCAAAAATGGGTTCATATGCTCCTGTAAAGGTTAATCCAAATGTTGCAACAACTCCAATGGTATTTTCATCAATATATTTCAACATACTTTCTGCATCCATATAGAATCTGTCTTCTTCCATTGGAACTTGTCTAATTTCTATGTCTCAATAACGACAGAATTTTTCCCAGACTACTTGGACAGGTCCACATACTAAGTTTGGTTTATCAATTGGTTTTCCTTGAGCTTTTCTTTTTTCTTTTCAACGTTCAAGTAAAGCCATTCCTCCTAGCATGCAAGCTTCTGAAGAACCAATACCAGAGGTCCCGACTGGTTCTTCTTTTTTAGAGGCATTCCATAAATTTGCAATCATTGACACACAACGTTGTTCGATTTCTGCAGTTTGTGGATATTCATCCTTATCAATTAAGTTTTTATTAATTGATAAATCCATTAATTCATGAACTTGTTTTTCTTCATATGTTTGACAAAATGTTGCTAAATTTTGTCTTGCATTACCATCCAAAAACAATTCGTCTTTAACAACTTCTAACACTACATCTGGATTAGATTCTTTGTCTGGCATTTTGTATTTTGGTAATTGAATGTCTGCAAGTCTTGAACCAAAAATGCTATCATTGTCATTTTGTTTAACTTTGTGTAATGGCATTGACACCTCCTTTATTTTTCATTTAAATATAAATTAAATTTCATTTTATTACAAAATTCTTTAATGATTTTAAATCCTCTAACACTATTCCCGTATTGGTCTAATGGTGGACTGAATACTGCAACTCCCAATTTTCCAGGTACCACTGCTATAAGTCCTCCACCCACACCACTCTTACCAGGTAATCCTACCATATAAGCAAAGTCGCCTGATTTATCATATAAGCCTTCCATGGTCATTTCAGCTAAAATATGTGGTATATTGTGTTTAGAGATAACTTGTTGTTTCGTGATTGGATTAATTCCATTATTAGCTAATGTTGCCGCTAAAGTGGCTAAATCTTTGCTTGTTACAAGTGTTGAGCATTGTTGAGTATATACTTCACATGCTTCCATTGGGTCACAATATATTTGACCCGCTGAATATAGCAGCCAAGCAATCGCACGATTATGAAAATTAGTTGTTTGTTCAGATGTGTTTACTTCATTAGAAAGAGTCACATCAGAGGACATCGTTTTTTGCTGAAAGTTTAAAATTTTATTTCATCTTTCAATCTTATCCTTAGCTTGTATTAAGCTGGTTGTAGCCATAGCCCCAGCATTTACCAAAGGTGATAATGGTTTATCTTTATGTAATTCTAAAGCTATAACTGAATTAAATGGTAATCCAGTTGGGGATGTACCTATTTTTTCTCTAACAGTTCTTGCATCTGTTTCTTCCAAAGCTAATGCTAAGGTGCATACCTTAGATATAGATTCAATTGCAAAGGCATAAGAATCATCACCATAACTAAATACATCGCCATCTGTTGTTATTACAGTAGCACCACATAAATTTGAAGGCACATTAGCTAAATATGGGATATAGCTAGCATTTTTTCCTTCTTTATGGTCTTTGAATTTTAAATATGATTCTTTTAAAGTTGATTCAATAAGCTTTTTATCTAACATAGTTTCTCTTTATTGCGTTTTTGACTGCGAATCTTGTGAACCCGAATCTGTTTCGGGTGAGCTAGAAGTTTGTTGAACTTTATTTTTATCACTCGTATCTAGTGAAAAGCATTTAACAGCTGAATCATGAGCTTTAGAAATTGTTTTTAATGTTTTATCGTTTTCTTTTTTGATTTTATTTAGAATCTTATTTTCTGCCATTTCGTAAGCTATACTGTCTTTTCCAATTTTAGCTAAAAGTAATTCCTCACGTTTTGAAATATATGTTTCTAATTCCTTCAATTTTCTTTGAATATCAGAATCAAAAGATTGGAAATCACCTTTTACTTTATTATCAAAGTAAGTTTTAGCTAAGTCGCTACTTGCACAATTTGAGTGATTGATAATACCTGGATGTATACCTTCAATTTCTCATGTGAATGGAGCGAAATCTGAGTTTTGATCAACTCAGTGTGGCTTTCTTGATGCATAAATAATAAATGGGATAACACAGAAAACAGCAGATACGATGATTAATATTGCTACATATGCTATTGGACTACCAACTGGTATTTGGTTTGGTGGTGCAAAACTAACAATGAAAGCTAGTAATGAGCCAATAAGTCCTAATCCAGCTACTATTCACATTCCAATATTGTGTCGACCGGGTATACGATATGGTCTAGGTCGATTTGGTTGAGAATAACGAAGGTATATGGCTGCAGCAAACATTAACATATACATAATTAAGTATAAGATAACAGTTAGTTGACTTAAAATTTGGTAAGCAGCTTGTACTGATGGAAGAACCACAAAAAGTACTGATAACACAGTAACAATAAGTCCTTGAATTAGTAATAAATGCGTTGGAATACCATGTTTGTTGGTTTTTTGGAATCATCTAGGTAAATATCCAGCTTTTCCAACCACCAACATACCTGCACTAGGCCCTGATACTCAGGTAACAATTCCTGCTAAAACCCCTATCGCCAGCATGGCTGCTAGCACAGGCGCTAGTCATGGGACACCAGCTCAAGTAAATGCTTTAATATATGTAACTAAAAGCCCTTGTGTTAAGTTGATATCATCCTTTGGCAGAATGAATGCGATAGCAAGGGTTCCAAGTACGAAAATAAGAACTGTAACCAATGAAGAAATTAAGATAGCTATTGGGTAATTTCTTTTTGGATTGTTAATTTCTGTAACATGAATTGCATTCATTTCCATTCCAGCATAAAATAGGAAAACACTAGCAGCAAGTACTAAAGAGTCAAATCCTTTAAATGCAGGTAATAAATCTGAAGCTTCCATTGGCGTTTGTGATGGGTTACCAGCAATAATATAACCGAATCCAAATCCAATTAAAATCACAACAGGAATAATTGTCCCAATAATTCCACCTCATTTTGCAACTCTTGCAAATGCTTTTGTGCCAAATGAAGATAATATTGTAGCTATTCAATAAATAGCAAGCACTATTAATAGAACAAAAACCTTGTTATTCGAGATCGCCTTGGCTATTGCTGTATTTGGCGCAAGATAAGCCAATGAGACAGCCCCGAAAGTTAAAGCTGTAGGAAATCAAATAGTAACCTCAGCCCATAACAAGAACATAGATAGGAAAGCTAATCTAGGTCCAAAAGCTTCACCTACCCATCTAAATACTCCACCTTTTTCAGTATAGGTAGAAGCTAGTTCAGCTGCAACAAGTGCAACAGGTATTAAGAAAAATATAGCAGCAAATATGTAGTAGAAAATTGATCCTAAACCATATTCTGCTTCAGCAGGTAAGCCTCTAAGGCTTACAACAGCAACTATATTCATTAAAACTAAACTTAATAAACTTAGTGCTTTAGTGTTCTTTTGTTTAGTCTTGGAATCAGTTGTTGATTGAGAATCAGTTGCGTTTTTAGACTTAAATTTAAACATGTGCTCCTCCTTTACATAATTATGACAGCTATCTCTGTCATATAATTATTATAAACTTTTTTAATTGCGCAAAACTATGAAAAAAATGCGGAATCACCCACATTTAAAGCTTTGTTTAGTTTTTTTTGTAATCTGAAATTAATTTTAAATCTATTTCTCTAGTTTGTTTTTCCTTAGTTTCTTTTTGATCTGCAATCATTTTTTCAATTTCTAATCCGATTAATGGATAGTCAACAAAAATTTTGCTTTTGTAAACATTCAAACTATCATAAATTGATTGATATCCAATATCAGTCAATTTAAAAGTATTATTTGCTAAAGCAATTAAGGAAATAAATGAGTCGTGTGTTGAACAAACGATATTTGAAAATTGATGTTTAGCTGCAAAACGAACTAAATCTTTGACTTCACTTTCTTGTTTTCTTGTGCTAATTTCATATTTTGAATGACTAATCCCAAGCTCTGCACATGCTTGTAAAAACCCTTCATATCTTTTATCTTTTTGACGACTAAGTAATTTCTTATCTTCTAAGAAAAGAATTTTATTATCATCTTTTGGTAATTGATTATATAAATCAACTGTTACATCATGGAAACCTTTCACTTCATTTGGAACGATCCAACTTAATCCATCAACTTGATATCCATAAACAACTATAGCAACACCATCAATTGATCTTAAATAACCAAATAAAACTTCATCATATTCAGGCACAAAAATTACCAATGATGTTGGTCTTCAAGAAAGAATATATTTGATGGTATCTATATATTCTTGTGTTGAAGGGTTTGTATATGTTGTTATAACTCTTTTACTGCTTCTTGAACAAGCTGCAATAATTCCATTAATTATATGTTGATAAATATTGCTTCCAAAAATAGGTGCAATAACAAAAACTGAATTGTCCTTTCCTCTGATCATTCTTGCACCATGATTTGGCACATATTCATACTCTTTTACTACTGACGCAATTTTACGTTTTGTTTTGCCAGATACATACCCTCCATTGTAATATCTACTAATTGTTGAAATCGACACATTAGCTATGGAAGATATATCTTTATAGGAAATTTGTTTATTCTTTTTAGCTTCACTCATATTTTAATTATAACATTTTGTGGAAATTTTGTTCCACATGCCACATTTTTGCTGTTGACTCAATCTACAGAAGAAAAAAAGTATAAAAAATCACACTACTGTGCATTATTTGTAGTGTGAAATAAAATATTTTTAAATTATACTAATTCTTCAAATACATCGTCACCAGTTTCAGTAATGATGTCAGCACCGAAGTTTCTTGCCACGATGTTTCCAAGTGTTCCTAAACCTGTGAAGTTAGGTAATACTCTAGGTGATTTAAATGATTTTGAATAAATTGTAGCTGGTAAGAATTCTCTTGTGTGGTTGAATCCTGGGTATAATGGATCATTTCCGTGGTCACTTGTCATAATTAATAAGTCATCTTCGCGCATTGCGTTGATTAATTTTCCAAGTTTAACGTCAAGATCAGAAATGTTTTGAGCATATCCATGAACATCTCTTCTGTGTCCGTAGTGTGAGTCGAATTGAACTAAGTTAGTGAAGATAAATTGGTTTTCTCCATCTTGTTCAGCTAATTCGATTGTAATGTCAAGACCTTTAGCATCAGAACCACTTGGGTAGTGCTTTGTAATACCTTGTCCTACGAAAATATCATTGATTTTTCCAACTGAAATAACTTCAACACCTTTAGCTTGAAGTTCGTTTAAAATCATTTCTCTTGGTTTGTTTGCATAGTCATGACGATTGAATGTTCTTGTGTATTCACCGTTATCTCCAACGAATGGACGAGCAATAATTCTTCCTACGTTTCATTCTGGACGTGATGAACAAATTTCACGAGCAGCTTTTGCATATCTGTATAAGTTATCTAATCCTACTCATTCTTCATGAGCAGCGATTTGTAAAACAGAGTCCATTGATGTATAAACAATGATTCCACCATTTTCTTTTTGTTCTTGAGCATATTCAGAAATCATTTCTGTTCCTGAACCTGATTTGTTTGCAAGAATTTTTCTTCCGTCAAATGCTTTTGATAATTCATCAACTAAGTCTTGTGGGAACCCTGTTTCTGTAAATGTAGGAAATGGTACTAATGTTTTAATTCCCATCATTTCTCAGTGTCCTGCTAATGTATCTTTAGCGTTTGATACTTCTTGGACTTTAGCCATGTAAGCCATTGGTTGTTTAACATGGTAATTTCCATTTAAGTTAGTAATATTACCAATTCCAAGTTTCTTTCATGTATCAATTTTGAATTCTTCTACCATTGAAGCAGATCTAATTGTGTTTGCTCCGTCGTCACCAAAACGTTTTTGATCTTTATCTGGTCCAATACCTAAACCATCTGTAACGATCATAAACACACGTCTAAATTTAGCCATATTTTCTCCTTTTTAAGTGGACGTTATCTTAGTAATAACATCGCTATTATTTTAAAACTTTTTTTATTATTCTATAACTATTTATTAAGGAAAAAATATTAAAAAATGAGAAATATATTCCACATTTTTGCATTTTATTGTTTTAATTTGATGGTTTTTTTATACATTCAAAAATAAAAATAAAAAATGTTAAAACTTAAAATTTTATGTTTATAATTTAAAAAATAAAAAAAGACTAAAAAGCACAATATTATAAATTAAATTTAACTTTTTAGTCTTTTTTCAAACTTTATATAAGGAGAATAAAATGAGGAAGAAAACAATATTAAAAAACTTTTTTGTAATTATAGGGGCAAGCAGCACTGCTCTTTTGGCCTCAAGTTGCCATGATACTAGTGAAGTTCGCAGCAATAACACAACTCAAAAAAATGATTTAGCACAATATGAAACATTAGTTAATGAACTAGAAACTCTATTAAATAATCAAAACGTTTATATTTCAAATTCATTAGTTAATAATAATCCAATTAAGAATTTAATTACTCTGATTAATCAAGAGATAGAAAATCACTTATTTTCAAGTGATAAATTAAACGAATTAAAGATACAAGTCTCTAATGCAAAAGATAGTTTTCTTGCAGATTGCAACAATGCATTAAAAAGCCAAATAGCTATTTTAAATAAAAAAGTAAATTTATTTACTTCAGATTTTCTAAACAATGTTCAAAAGGAAATAAAAGATACTGTTAATCAAGCAATTAATGCTGCGCAAATGCACATTAATGAGGAAAATATTGCTGCTATTTTAAAAGATATTTCTGTATTAGATAATTTATATGGACAAATAGTAAAAGAAAAAGATCAAGCAGAAGCAGAGTTGCAATTGTTTAAACAAGAACTTTTAAATTTTAACAGCAAACTTGACAATTTTAAAAATGTATATAAAGCTTATCCACAATTAATTACCTTGTTAAATAAATATGCAAAAGTTGATCAAGATGTGAATTCAGACAATTTGAGCCAAGTAAAACAGGCTCTTCAAAATGCTGAACAAAATTTTGCATTATTACAGGCTGAAGCAAGTGTAATTAACTATGATTCAGATTTTAAAGCTTGAGTTCAGGCTCATAAAGATGTGAATCCAGAATTGTCAAAATTAGCTAATGCAGTTATTAAGTCATTTGAAAATAATTTTAATGATTCAACTTTACTTTCAGCAGAACAGCTTAATGAAATTAAACAAGCTTTTGACTTAAATGTTGAAAATGTTAAAAAGCAATATCTAGAAAATCAAAGCTCAGAGTACTCTGGACTTTACACCGAAACAAAGAATCTTATTGTACGTTTAAGTGCATTGCCATCTACAAAATCAGATGCTGCTGAATTTTTAAAACGTTTCATAACACTCCCTGATAATCTTAATAATTTACCACAACAACAAAAAACATTAGCTAGTGATAATTTATCTAAGCTTAATCATGATGTTTTAGAAAAATATCCACTCAATATTATCAATCTAAAAGAGGCTGGGCAAAAATCGATTTCGTTAGTTTTAAATCCAAAAACAACTAATGAAAATATGGGATATGATTTAAATGTTAATAGTGCTTCAATTAACAAGCAAAACTTTAATTTATATTTAAAAGAAGCTAATTCAAATGCCCAAATTAAAATTTCTTCGAGAGAAGAAGGTTTAAATCCAGATAATATAGATCAACTACAAGTGAAATATGCATTATCTACCAACGAAGCTTCTACATATATCTTAAAAAATGTAGATTTTGATTTCAAACTTACTAGTCTTTTAAATCGAATTAATTATGAATATATTGATGATTTATACAATTTAAACTACAATCAATTTACTTGATCTTATGAAGAAAATTTTGTAGCAAACTTAGCAAAAAACTTCAGCAATATGCTAAGCCCTAAATTCAAAAAATTACAGCAATATTTTACATATGAACTCATAAATTCAACTATTAATTTTAGTAATAGCAAGATAAGTGCGCAAGTTAATATAAAATTTAAAAATTCAATAGTTAAAACACTAACATTGACAACTAAAAATACAATTAACTTTAAAAATCTTTTAAATAGAAAAGTAAATATGTCTTTATTGCCTTCATTAACTAATAATCCTAAATTCAAAGATAATTCAACTAATAACTTATTGTATGCTTTTGCTTATCTTGTTCAATCAGCCTTATATAAAGAAGATCCTAATTCAACAATTGGATATAATCCTAATGACTGAATTTATGTGGAAAATCTAATGTCTACAAGCAATCTTCCAAATAGATATAGTAGTTTTGACTATTCTCAAAAATTTCGCTTATTAAACAAAATGTTGCATAATGTTACTAATTTATCACTTGAAGGATATAACAAATGAGAATTAGTTAACTATTCAAAAGACAATATCTTTATTTATAATGACAAAAAGCATGCTGCAACATTTAAAGTTAAATTTACAGGTTCAAATAAGGAACCATTTGTTTACGATTTAGTTATTCAAACCTTGAATGGTCAAAAGAATTACCTTCAAAATGAAGAAATTTTTAAACTATCTGACTATTTAAAAAATACATCTGATATTTTATCGAAAGCAGTTATTAATAACCCAAAATTAACACATTCTAACTTTTATGCTGGTGAAGGTGTCAAGAAGCTAAATGAACTTTATACACTACCTAAATTTGGTGACTATCAAATTATTTTTGACATTAATAGCCCTAATAATTACACCGTTAATAATGTGGAAGGCTTTGCAAATGTTAATTTTGCTGTGACACTTAATGGTCAAATTGTAAATAACAAATTATTAAAATCACCAAAATTTAAACTTAATTATTTTAGACCACTTGTTTATACCGATATCAAGCCAAGTAATAACAAGACTTGATTTACAAGTGAAGATTTTGCCAATATAGGCTCAAACAATGACGTAAAAAATAAAGTTGCATTAATTAATTCTTATAATTTTGAATATCGTACTTTATTTGGCAAAAGAGTCTTTGACGCAGATACTTTAATGCAAGAACAAGCTTTTGATAAACTAAATTACTTATTTAAGTTCAAAGGCGAAAAAGCGCCTGAAGAAAATAATGACAAGTTTGATAATAAGGATTATGATGAAAAAGATAAGGGTCCAAGCGCACCTACTTTAGCTAGTGGCAATGATATTTCTAATCCAGGAGATCAACAACACACTGTAGACCCAAATTCATTGCTTGGAAGTTACTTTGTTTATTACTATGATGTGAAGGCATTATTTAATCCTAGATACAGAACATCTACCATGACTTTCAAAGTTGGATTTATCAACAAATGAAATTGAAATGATCGCTATACAACAGGGGAAATCACTCTTAGAAATCTCAAGAATGATTTTGCTGATGAATTCTTCCCTGACATAATTCTTAATAAGATAACTAATAATCAGATCTTTATAAGTGGTATCGAAACTATTACAGCATCTCAATTTGCTTCTGACATTAAATCTAACACACCACATTATTGATCACTTAATATAAATGCACCTGCATATAAAAAATATTTACTATATAGAGATCAATTTAGCATTTCAGATGTTAAAATGATTGATGATAAAAATGGTCGTGCTATGATTAGGCTAGCTTACCAGCAAAAACCTCAATTTGGTAATCGTAAGTACATCGGTGAAGTTTGATATGAAATAAGTGGATTTAAGACCATTCCGAATGCTTCAGAAGTTTCTTATAGCGATGATCAACTTTTAGCTTTACCATTTAAGCAAAAAATGAAGAAAATTTTCCGTGCTAATGGGGACGTTTTAAGACAAAGAACAAATGAAATAACCGCAAATGATAATTATTGATTATTAAATAAAAATACTGGTAAAGTAGAATATACATTACCAAGCAAATATTTTAAGCCTATTTTAGAACAATCAAATAAACAAGCATATGTTAATGTGCATTTAAGTGCAAATATTAAGTTCTTAGACTCCATTTCTTATGCTAGAGTTTTTTCATACACAAATGGAAAGCTTGGTGGCATTAACCTTTCATTTAACTATAATGATTTAATAAAAAATGGTTCTGTTGTAATTAAACAAAGTACTGAAAAAATTCAGCCTAAAGGTACTATAACGCCTTTCCAAATAGATTACACAATGACTGTCACATTAAATGAACAAGGTATGCATTTTGAATTCGGACTCGATAATCCAAAATATAAAATTACACAAGATAATCCAGTTGCTTCATTGTATCAACCACCTTTACTTGCAATACCTAATAACTTACAAAACACTTTTAATCCAAATCAAGCTTTCTTCTTTGATTATTTTGCAGGAGATATAAGTTATCAATACACAAACAATATAACTGAAGAAGATTTTGGAACAAATAATTCTACAAACGTAATTAGTTACAAAAATATGGATTATACACAAGAAAACATGCCTATTGTTTTATCAAATAAAGATTCATTTAATGACCCATTTAAATATAATCCAAATCAAATGTTAAGTTACAAATTACAAGATGGATATAAGTTTAATAACGAATACTTAAATCGTTCTTATGTTGCCACATCACCAATTGCGCAAGACCTAATGGCTCGTTCATTTGCTATGAATTTTGGTAGTGCTATGATGGTAGCAAAAGTTAATTCAGACCCTAATGATGGTAGATTTTACGCTTTAACAAATCACCATGTAATTAACAATGATGCTAAAAATTGAACTCCCGAAAAAATAACGTTCGATGCTGGTACTAGTCCAACAATTGCTGGACTTGACTTCGGTAATAATGTTAATGCTGGATTTAGTTATTGAAATGGTTTATATAATCAAGGAACTAAAGTGCAAGTTGTTTGATCTGGAATAAACCAAGTAGGATATTCATCACAGCTTGATAGAAATACTGGTACTTTTAATACAGGAATACTAGACAAAAACAGATTTTTAGACCTAACATTAATTATTTTTGATGTTAATCCATTAATTAAGCAATTAAAAGCTGAAGGAAAATTCCAAACAGCAATGTGATACCAAAATTGATTTAATTTAAAAAATTTAACATTTTCAGACTTTTTAAATAAAGAATCTGTTAATAGAAACAAAAATATACATCATAGTTTATTTAATGGTTTCCCATATGGAAAACAATCTACTTACATTATTCACCGTAATGATTCTGGCTATGAAGCTGATAGTTTCAAAAAACAAACTCCATATGAACCTACTTACTATAACGCCGGGAATTCAGGTACTGGTGTTATGAATAATTTAGGTGAATATGTTACAACAATTAACTCTGGTGGGCCTTTATGATTGCTTGTTGGTAAAAATGGAGCTTTTAACTCCGGAAGAGAATCATTTAATTTTTATGGCGTTAATGAGGAAGGCCAAAATCCATTAGATTTAATAAACTATCATTCAATGGCACGTAATATTATGAGATTAAATGCTTTTGACCCAGATGTTTATGATATTCCATGATTCTTCAAAAACTGAAATAAATAAAATAACACCTTAAGACACTCGGCTATACAAAAAACTATCTAGAATACATACTAGATAGTTTTAATTTTATAATTTTCCTTGTTTAATTTCTTGTTTAATGGTTTCTGTTGCTTGAACTAATAATGATTGATTTCTGGCATCTCATTGAGTATGTCCGGCACCATCAACTAAATGTAAATCTACTTTAGTAAGATGTTGTGAAACTAGTCATGCACCAATTGGACGTGTGTCAATATCTTGCCGACCATGCACTATTATTGTTCTGATATCTTTAAATTTATCAATGTTATCTAAAATATAATTATCATTTGGGAAAAATGAATTATGCATAAAGTAATGAGATTCTAATAAAGCTATTTGATAGTCATGTTTGTAATTTGGTTTTAATTTGGCTTTATTAATTGAAACAACTTCTGATTCTCAGTTAGCAAATAGATCAGCTGCTTGTCTTCTTTTTTCTTCGCTATTTCCAATAAGCAAATTATAGTATTTTTCCAAAATACTATTACCTTTTTCATTTGCTACAAAAGCTTGATACTTGGCAAAGTAATCAGGGTAAAAAACATCAGCACCTTTTTCATATAAGAAATCAATGTCTTCCTGACGAGCTAGAAATACGCCACGTAAAATTAATGCTTTAACGTTTTTAGCATATTTAATTGAATAGCACATAGCAAGCGTGCTTCCTCATGAGCCACCTAAAATAATCACTTTGCCTAAATTAAGGTGTAGACGTAATTTTTCAACATCTTCTACTAATTCTTGAGTAGTGTTATTTTTTAATTCACAATATGGAAGCGACTTACCAGCACCACGTTGATCAAATAATATAATTTTATAAAAGTTAGGATCAAAGAATCTTCTACATTTAGCTGAAGTACTTCCTCCTGGACCACCATGGAAGAAGAAAACAGCTTGCCCATTAGGATTCCCACTTATTTCATAGTAAATTTTATGAATGTCATCTACTTGTAAGTAGCCTGTTTCATAAGGTTCGATATTAGAAAATAGTTTCATTATTTTCTTCTTGTCTTGAAAATACGTAGTGACCTTTTTCAGTAACTAGAACATCATCTTCGATTCTAGCTCCTCCAAGCCCTTCGATATAAATTCCTGGTTCAACTGTTAAAATCATACCTGGCTCTAATACTCATTGTGACATAGGTGAAATTGATGGTCATTCATGAACGTCAATTCCAAGTCCATGACCAGTAGAGTGAACAAAATAGTCGCCATATCCTTTGGCTTTAATGTAATCACGGCAAACTTTGTCCACATCACTAGCTTTCATTCCTGGCTTAACACTGGCTCTCCCAGCTGCTGCTGCTTCTTTAACAATGTTTAAAATTTCTAGCGCTTTAGGATCTTTAACTTTATCTTCACCACCTAAAATTCATGTTCTTGTAATGTCTGCTGTATATCCCTTGTATCTTGCACCAAAATCAACTTTTAATAAACAACCTTCTTCAAGTTTTTTGTCAGTTGTGTGGTGGTGAGGTTCAGCTGATGAAGAAGCTGTTGCAATGATTTCATCAAACCCTTCTTTATCTCCACCATGTTTTTTGAGTAAAAAGTTTAAGTAAGCACCAGCTTCTTTTTCAGTTACACCTGGTTTAACTCATTGTTTGAATTCTTCTAAAGCTGAAAGTGAAATATCAATAACAGCTTGCATAATTTTTAATTCATCTTTTGATTTAATTACCCTTAATGCTTGCGCATCAATTCATTTAATTTCTTCTGGGTTTACCATTTTAACAATACGATCTTGTACTTCTTTTGTTAAATAATTTTTTTCTAAAGCTATTTTTTTGTAGCCTCTTTTAGCAAATCATTCAGCTAATGAATTCCCTTTAATTAAAACTACATCTACATTTTTCGCATTATTTTTGCAGTATTCAATATATCTTCCATCAACAAATAATGTAGCTTTTTCTTTTTCGATCGCTATGAAACCATCTGTTGTTTGGACACCAGCATATCATAATCTAGTTTGTGGAGCTTCTGAAATTAAGACTTCAACTCCAGTTTCTTCAAACATTTCATTTAATTTTCGTTTATCCATAAAAGTTCTCCTTATATTTATATAGTGTTTTAATTATATTACTAAGTAGTTAAATTAGCATAATAATAAAAAAAATTCAGCATTTGCTGAATTGGGAAATTATAAAAAGAAATACTATTTCTTTTCTTTGTGGTTTGTGTGAGCATTACATTTTGAACAGTATTTTGAAAGTTCAACTTTTTCTGGATGGTTTTTCTTATTTTTCTTAGAAATATAGTTTTCCATTTTACATTCTGTGCACACTAATGTATAACCTTCTCTTGCCATATTTTGCTCCTTTTCTTTTTTTTAATTGATATCAATAAAATTCTTAACAATTATAGCAAAAAAACTAAATTTTTATTCGATAATTTGATGAATAGAATATTTTTTCTATTTTTCGACTTGCTCTAACCATATATTATAAAAAAGTTTATCATTTGCAATACAAAATTTTTAAAAAACTTTGTTAAATAGCACATTTAAATTATTAAAAAAGAAAAAAATTAGTGCATAGTAGAAAAAATAATTCTAAAAAATGCACAAGAAAAAAATTTTTATTCCTAAAAAACAGTCATATTCATGTAAAATATATAATTAAATATTTTTGATAAGTTTTTTCTGGTCCTCAACTGTTTTTTTTTTTTTTTTTTTTTGAATACAATATTTATGTATTAATACACATAAGTAATATCTACATATAAGATAAATACAAATAAAAACTAAAAAGGATACTAAAAATATTATGAAAAACTTTAAATCAATAATTTTTTCATTAGGAGTAGCAGGTGTGACTGTAGTTCCAATGGTTGCTAGCCAATGTCAACCAGAAGCTGCCAAACCTGTTAAACAAGAAGATGCATCAAATTCAGTTAAAGCACCAATTATCGCATCATACAAATCAATAAAAGACAGTTTAACAACTGATGCTCAAAAAGCTGCTTTAGATGCATATGTAAATAAAGAAGCTGAAGCATTAGCAACGCAAAGCTTAGCAGTGCTAAATGCTGTTGCTGGTGTTTTACCAGAAGCTCAAAACAAGACAGTTACTGACTTATACAACTCAGTAGCTTTAAAATTAAACTCAGCTCTTGTTGAAGTATTACAAACTTCATTAGCTCAAGGAGCTACAGGAACTGGACTTGAAAGAGTTAAAAACGCTTTAAATGCTGAAAAAATGACAGCAATCAAAAACGATCTTGCTGATATCTTAATCAGTAACTCTGATACAATTGCAAATGTTGGAAAATCAATTTTTGAATCATTAAAAACAAACGAAAGTACAAAAAACATTGCAACATTAGATTCATTTATCAATGGTATGACAACTTTCTTTAGTCAAGAAATTAAAGCTGTTGCTAACCAGGTTAAAGCTGTAAAAGTTGAAGGAAACGCAAGTATGGCTGTTCTTAAGCAATTTGAATCACTAATGCCTGCAGTTAAGACAAAAGCTGCGGCTAAAGCACATGAATTATTAACACAAGAAGCTGATTACAATGCAGTTAAAGCTGTCTTAAAATCAAAATATGAAGCATTAGAAGCTTCAGTAAAATCAAATGTTGCTTTATTAGTTTCAACAGCAAAAGACCTTGCAGAATTAATTAATACATTAACTACATCAACAACATCTACACCAAGTGCTAAATAATTATCGAAAATTATAAGAAAGGAAAAGTTAATGTCTATAAAGTGCATTAACTTTTTTGTTATGAAAAAGAAAACAAGAAAAATTTTACTCTCTTTATTGCCTGTTTGGTCTTTAACAGCACTAGCTGCTTCATGTAATAATCCAGCAAAAAGCAATGATAAGAGTGATACAAATCAACAAATACAACAAAATCTTAAAGTCCAACTTAATACTGAAGCAAATAGTTATACTATAAATCTAAAAGATAATTCATTTTTAACAAAATTACCATCAGAAATTGTTTTTGACAATTTACAAGGCATTAACACAAATAAGAATAAAGATTTTGTATTCCAGTTTACTGGTAATCTTGTGCCAGATCAAAGTGCTGGAACGCTCCAAGTTTCTTATTACATTAGAGCCCTTGATCCTGAAACAAAAAAATGAGAGTATTCAGATGTTAAAACAGTTACTCTTTCTGGTTTTAAAAATGATAATAATTTAACTGATGAAGCAATAGAGCAAGCTAAATTAGAAATTAAAGCTTTTGATTATAAAACCATGTTACCAAGTGAAGCTAGTCAAAGAGACTTTATTTCATTAACTAACTATAATAAGGAATTTTATAAAGCACATATTGAGTTAGTGCCAGTAGATAAATCTGGTTACTTATGTGTTTACTATAAACTTGAAAATATCACATCACAATATAGCACAAAAGTAATTCTACATGTAATCAAAGGATTTAAAACAACACTTGAACATAATAAAGAACAAATTCAAGCTAACCTTAATAGCCAAATTAATTCAATTGCACTTTTAACATTAAAAAGCTCAATTAATAAAGATGAAACAAAAGCAAGTCAAATTACCAATAGCGAATTAGTTTTCCCACAACTAGTGGATGCTACAGCAAATTTTGTTGATAGCTCATTTGATGATGAAAAAGGGACATACACAGTTAAATTCCAATTAGTTTCGACTATTTACCCTGAACTTAAATCAAAAGAAAAAACCATTACTATTTCAGGCTTCTTAACTAATGGGCAAATAATTAATAAAGCTGATAATGAATTTAGAAAAGAATTGCATGACTTTATTGTGGCTAACCCTATAGCATTCCAATACAAAGAAAATGAAAATAGAGATCATACATTACCATCAAGTACAAATGATGCTGATTTTAAAGCATTAAATGTTCCGGAAAACTTGAATATTCACATTAAATCTCTTAATAAAGATGATTCTAATGGTATTGTTTCAATTATTTATACAGTTTCACGTTTAAACCCTGAAACAAATAATGCTGTCGAAACGAATGAAGAACAAGTTGCAACAATCAATGATTTCTACACACAAAGACAATTAGAAATCGACACTGAACAAGCTCGTCTAGACCAAGAAATTAGCGGGTTTAACTTAGTTTTATTAGATTCTGTTAATAAGGCAGAAACCTTACCATCTCAAATCACAAAAGATAGTTTTGATGTTTCAAAATTAAATCAGGAATCAAAAATCAATATTTCATTTGAAGCAAACGATAATAATGGAGAGTTATTAGTAAAATACCAATTAGTTTCTAATAAATCAAACTTATCAAATCTTCATACAGAGACTAAAGAATTAACAATCCAAGGATTTAATACTGCTGAACGTGCCAGAATGTCTGATATTTATAATAATTTTGAATTAACAGTTCAAGATATAAATTTAGATGCATCTGTTATGGATAAAGAATCTTTTTATGCTTACTACGCAGGCAGCAAGTATAAAAATGAAATTACTAAAATTGATGATAAAGTAAAATCGCTTATAAACAAAAATATAGAAAATGTAAAAATAGAAATTAAAAAAGTTGATGTTTTTGAAGATTTCACTTCTTCTGAGCCTTACCTAAATCTAAAATTCGCATTAAGCATCACAAGTTCAATAGACCCAACTATTTTATTTGAAGATAAAATAGTTGAAGTAAATATTTTGGATTTAATAGCACAAAAGTACTTAAACAGCTATATACAAAAAGTCAAAAAAGTTAAGCTAAGAAGTGAATATTTGTATTACCTCGGCACAACAAAGCCAAGTGTTGCATTACAAACATTGAATAATGATATGCTTCAAACAGATGTACCTAATTGCGGATTAATTTTATGCTCAAATGATGCCAGAAAAAATGATACAGTTGAAATCGTTTCAGCTGATGATGAAAATAAACTCATTAACGTTATTGCAGTTGCGCACCTAGGAAAATTTAGTGCAAGAAAAAATTTAACAGTTAATGGATTTTTAAGCGTAAAAGACTATCAAGATAAACTAAATAAATGAATTCAAGAGAAACAAAGAGTAAATAGTTTGCTTCAAGATTTCTCTTTACTCAAAAATCATAAAATGCAGGAAATATTAAACAATACATATATAGGTTTATTAAATAAAAATTCTTTTTCAAACCTTTCATATTACAATGATCACGTAAATATTATTTATTCTGACTTCTCAGTAGACAAAGCTAATAAAACCATAAGTTTAACATACAAATTAAAATCAACTACATACGGTTTAATAAAAGAGGTCATTTCTGATAATTCAAAAACAGAAACTTTAAAAGTTAAGTTAGATGATACTTTATTTACACCTAAATATTTAGAAGGAAAATTAATTCTAGATAGTGATTTAAAAGACCCGCAAAATTTATTAAATATTAAATCTAAAGAATATATTCCATCAAAATACTATGATAAATTTAATAAAGAAAGTAAATACATTTTATTCAACGGGATTCAAGAATTATTTAATAAATGAAATTTACAAATTATGACAAGTTATATAAATAATACAGATCAGACTAGTCAAAATTTAATAGATTTATTTGAGTTCCTTTCTAATCGTGTTCGAAATGTTCTGCCTGAAGTAACTAAAATGTATTCTTTAGGGTGGCCAAAAATGAGCACTAGTTCATATGGGTACACATTTGAAACATTAAGAGGTTATGCTTTAGGGCCAATTTTAGAAAAAATATGAAAAGAATTTTTGGACAATAAAATGGTGTTTTTAAATCCAGTAAATAACTATGTAGAAAATAATATGCCTCAAGTATTAGAAAAAGATGAAAATCAAAAACTGCAAAATGACATCAAAAATGCTTTAGAAGAATCATTTACAAACATGTATAAATTTCAACTTGATGTCGTTGACTGAAAATATGTTATAGATGGTACAAGCCCTTCTGCAGAACGTAAAGCAAAATTCGATGCTGCATTCCCTAAATATAAACCAGGCAGAACCTATTTAACAACAAATGGTTGAGACAGAATTTTTGACAGTGAAAGAGATATTAAAGACCTAAAAGAAAAGATTAAAGTATTGTCTCAAAAATATCATTTGGACAATGAAAAAACTAAAATAATTAGTGATTTTGTTTTACAAGCTCAAAAACCTTTAGTTGATTCTTTACAAGTTTATAGAAATGGAATTAAAAAAGGCTTTAGCTCAGAGCTATTAGATACTGTATTAGAAGCATTCAAAAATAACATATCAATATAATTATTTAAAAAACACCATTAGCTCTGTGCTATGGTGTTTTTTGTATTAAAAAGCTAGCTGGTGCTAGCCTATTTTTGTAATAACATTGCAATTTCTTCTTTATAAATTGGTCCAGTTTCTGGGACTGGGGTTTCTAAAATAATTGGAATATTGTCAAAATCAGGATCAAAGACAAATTTTTGTAATGTTTCTAATCCGATCGCCCCTTTTCCAATATTTGCATGTCTGTCTTTATGTGAAGCAACTTCATTTTTTGAATCATTTAGGTGAATAACTTTAATGTGTTTTAAAATATCTCAATCTTTTAGTTCTTGCTTAAAGGCTTCATAATCTTGAATATCATATCCAGCATCCCATACATGGCAGGTATCTAGGCAAACTTGTATTCTTTCATTATCAACTCATTTTAGCACGTGAGTTAATTGTTCAAAATTAATCCCCACTTCGCTACCTTTACCAGACATAGTTTCGAGGCATATTACAACATCTTTGGTGCGAGCCAAGATTTCTTTTAATGAATCTACTAAAGTATCTAAAGCTTCTTCAACTGAATGTCCAACACTTGCTCCAGGATGTAAAACTAAATATTTAAATCCAGCATAATTCATTCTTTCAATTTCTTGTACAAGAAAATCTACAGCAAAGGCGCTTTTATCTGGATTTGAAGGATTAACAATGTAAGGAGCATGTACAACTATATGTTCCTTCTTAATTAACTTTTCAAATTGTGCTTCATATTGTACAAGATTGTATTTTTCAGGCTCTACTCTACGCACATTTTGCGGAGCGCCTAAATAAATCATCATTGTATTAGCATCATTATCAATAGAAAATTGGCAAGATTCTGCTAGGTAGCTAGGTGCTTTAAAAGGCACATGAGATCCTATAAGTTTCATAATTTATCCTCCTTAGTTTAGTCTATTTTATCATCATTTTTATTTTTGTCATCTACTTCAGGTTCGGGTAATACATTGCTTTTATTTTTCACTTTTTTAATTGGACTAACGATAATTTCTTTTGCATTTGCTTCTGCTAAAGCTTCCTTGACTTCTTCCTTAATCTCGCTTAGTTTTTCTTTAGCTTTAATATGTACATTTTCATCATTATTTTTAAAATGTTTTTGCATTTCATTTAAAAATGAACCAGCAATAAGACCTGATGGAATAGCAATAATAGCAATTGAAACTAAAGAAATAAATGTAACGATACCTTTAGTTACAGGAGCATGTGGAACGAAATCACCATATCCAATTGTAGTTAATGTAATTGTAGTGAAGTAAATAGCGTTTCAGAAGTTAATTGCGTATCCGTTCCCTAAAGCTGCAATATTTGCTTGTATATTAGCTATTGTTAAATCATTAATATTTTTTAGTTCAGTAAAATATTTATAAATAGCTAAATTTAAATCATCTCCAGTTTTATTGACTAACTGCTCTATACCTTTATTTTGTTGATATCAGTTATATAATTCCGATCCTTTCAATTCTCTTTGCTCTGATATATATTGTATTTGTTGTATGCGCAAGTAGTTGGCCTCATTATTTCATATAATTAAAGCAAAAAGAACAATCATAATTATGATTAAAATAAAAACATATGTAAGTACTCTTCTTTGTTGATTGAACACTTCCGCAATAATATGAAATGGCGCAAATAATGTTAATACAAAAAAGAAACGAATCATTTTAAAAATAGTAAGTGACTTAATATCACTGAAAAATTTGGCCGCACCACTATCTTTATAATTGCCTTGTTGATTAGTTGGTAACATGTATTCCACGGCATTAAAAGATGCTAAAATACAAAAAAGAATAATAATCCCTGTAAATGAAAATATGTATTTGAGACAGGCTTTTCACATCGGAAGTTTTAATTCTGGGTAATGAATCCGATATGTGATCATATGTAACCCATAATCAATAATAAAAACAAAAAAAGTAATAATTTGCATAGCTGCCAAAAAGTGGCCTCAACTAGATACCTTTTCTGTTGGCACTTGAATAAGTGAAAGAAAAGACACAAAACAAGCAAAAGAAATTATTCCTGCATATAAATAAGTGATTAATTTAATCTTTTTCTTTTCTTTTATTAATGAACTAGGGATTTTTGAATTTGACCAAGTCATTAAAGAAATAATTTTTAAAATTGTGCTTTTGTTTTCTAAAGTAAGTTTAATTGCTTCCATATATATATTTTATAAAAGTTTTAACTTTTATAAAATGCTAGATAATACTTTATTTGTGAAAGATGTGAAGCTTTTATGCCTTGTGGCAAGTAATAAAAGCGAAATAAAAATGCATCAATAAATGATGCATAAGATTATTATTAAGCAAGTGGCTCTCAAAGTTCAAGATAAACTTTTGGATTTGTTTCTTTTAATAAGGCTTCGTCTACATATTTACGATCTACAATTACTGAAAAATTATATTCATCAAATCATGAATCCGACATTGAGTAAACACCTTTATTCCCAGATTTATCACCTCAAGAGTTTTCTACTTTTCAAGCTACTGGCTTACCTTCATTAGTTTTAACACCAACAAAAGCCATTGCATGGTTTAATGAAGAATTAAATAAATCAACTCTAGCTGCTTTATTTAAGTTATTAACAGGAGTAAATAGTTCATCATATAAATAAAGTTCCGGGTCTAAAACTCCTGATTTATTGTCTTTAAATGGGTCGATATCGCATCCAAATCAAACAGGAACATTGTCTTTTAATGAGGCAATTACTGCTTCTTTAATCACATTTAGAGGAGCATTAACCATTGCAACTTCACTATCTTGATAAATTGAATTTTGGTATTTAAGGATATATTTTGTACCTGTTGGATATAAATCACGAGGATCATGAATTAGATCAACTTTATTATCGAAATCAGTCCCTACAAATCTATCAAAAAATTCTTTAGGTGTAACATTTTGGACTTTTTGATATTTATCATCTTTATCCTTATACTCATAAGTAAACACTTTAGGTGGGCGTCCTAAACATTTTGCTACTATGTCATATACTTCAAATAAAACATCTTCTCTGTATTCGTGCATAGCTTGTAAACTTTTACCTTGCTTATGCATTTGTTTTAAAGTATTGTAAGCTTGTTTTAAATGTAAGTCAATTTGTTCATTCATTTCATTTGTATTACCTGATAAGAATGTTTCGGGCATTATATTTTTTGGCACAGCTCCATATTTTCTAAGCAATGAGGCAAATCATTCTCAGTAACCACCATCAGTTGCAGTTGAATGTGCTATTAAATGATAAATTAATCTATCATTTGCATCTTTATCAATGTTTTCAATCGCTAAATTAAGAAATGTATTAGCTTTTTCTAATTTATCATAAAAAGCAAAGTAGTTTTGTGAAAATTCAAATGTTTTAACATTAAGATTTTTCATAGCCGCAACTCTTGCCATATTTAATGAGGCAAAAATTCAGCATCTACCACTAGAATTTTGAGATGTTATATCACCAAGTGTAGTTTCTATATCAAAAACAAAATCATGTTTAATTAGAACTTCGTGGTTGATACATGTATTTTTAATACCATTTTTTATAACTGCATTTTGAATTAATTTATTATTTTCTTTTGCATCAAATCTTTGTGCAAATTTATTCAATGTTTCTAATTTTAATTCCATTTTGGTCTCCTTTAAGTCTTTATATATGATACAGTTTTTTAATGAAAACAAGGTAATATTATGCTTTTTTTGTTATAAACAAATATGGTACAATAAAGATATGAATTTAACTAGAAAACATGAACGTTCAGAAGCCTATGAAGTAGAAAGCGTGGCTTCTACATCACAATTTTACGCAGTAATGTTAGCTACTTTTATAGTAGGGCTAATCGCTATGCTTTCAGTTGCAGCTGGATTTAGTGTTTGATTTGGAAGCGATACATTCCTTTCACTCGCCACAAATAATCCAGTAGCACTAATTGCAACATTTGCTGTCTTATTTATATTAACATTAATAATTACTATTTTTATACCAAGGATAAAAAACAATATATTTAAATTAGTAATTTTTCCAATTGTCATTTTATTTTATGGGCTTGTCATCGGATTAGCCTTTGTGATGTATTTTATAGCTAAATATAATATAAACGAAATTCAATGGAGTTTAATTCCTCAAATGATTGGAATTATGTTAATTCCAGCTGGAATTATGATTGTTGCTGCAATTTTAGGACTATTTAATTTAATAAACATTAGAGCATTAGGAATATTTTCAGCCTTCTTATTTGTCGGGTTTTTAATCACTTTAATTGTTTCATTATTTGTTTATAAAGCTGATTGATATGCAATTGTCATAGGTACAGTTTTAATTTCAATTAACATGATTATTCAATGATGACAAGTTCGTAAAACTGCAGACATGGCTCAGTACATGAGTAAAAAAGATATGTGTTCTCAAGCAATAATTGCTGGAATTATGTTGTTTATTTCTTATGCACAATTGTTATGATACATTATTACATTAATGACAGGAAGCAGTAGAAATTAAAAAAACTAGCTTAAGCTAGAATTAGTTGGTAAAGTCCAACTTTTTTTATTCTATTTTAGCTAGTTAAATATTAAATTTCTTTTCCAGTAACACGATTGCGTTGTAAATCAATTTCGATAATTTCTGCTTTCAAAATCATGCCTGGATAATATTGATCAAAAATACTATTTCCTGCTTCTAATTTTAAATTACTCACATGAATAAATAAGCTTTGCTTTATTCCAATATACATAAACACGCCAAAATCAGTTATATTTTCAACTGTTCCAGACACAATTGAGCCTATGCGCAAGTCTTCAACATTTGTTACACTGTCTTTCAAAAGAAATCCTTGCTTGTCATCTAAAATCTTTTTAGTTGGTGTGGATAAAGCTTTTAATATTAACTCAATTGCATACTTATCCGAATTATATTGTTGTACTAAATTTTCAACTTTTAAATTAGAAACATCAATACCATCATCATTAGGCATTAAATTATAATCTCTTATTATTGCTTGCGCTAATGCATATGATTCAGGGTGGATAATTGTCTTATCAAGAAAATTATCAGAACTAAAAATTCTTAAAAAGCCTATGCACTGTTCAAAAGTTTTTTCCCCAATTCCTTTTATATTTTTAAGTTCAAATCTAGAATTGAAACTCTTATCAACTTTATTGTTACGATATTCTATAATGTTTTCAGCATTCTTAGGGCTAAGCCCAGCTATAAAAGTCAAAATATGCTTAGTAGCTGTATTTAAATCAACACCAACTTCATTAACCACTTTTTGAACTTTAAAATCAAGATAATGTTCTAATTCTTTTTGGTTTACATCATGTTGATATTGCCCGACACCTATTGATTTAGGATCAATTTTAACTAATTCATTTAAAGGATCTAAAAACTTACGTCCAATATTAATAGCACTACGCTCTTCAACGTGTAAATTAGGAAATTCCTCAATTGCTAATTTTGAAGCAGAGTATACACTAGCCCCAACCTCAGATACAATAGCATACTTTACATTAAGTCCATTTTTCTTAATTAAATTTGCTATAAAACTTTCTGTTTCGCGAGAAGCTGTTCCATTTCCAATAACCACTATATCAATATCATATTTTTTAATCATATCTAAAGTAATTTTATTTGCTTCATCAATACGCTCTTGAGGTTTATTAGGAAATATCTTATTAATTTGTAAAACATCTCCATTTTCATTTAAAGCTGCTAATTTACATCCATTAACAAATGCTGGATCAATAGCTAAAATATTGTGGCCAGAAATAGCTGGTGCAAGTAACAATTTTTCAACAGAATTAGCAAAAATTTGAATGCTTGATGTTTCAGCTTTAGCAAATAAGTCAGAAAAAATTTCTCTCTCCACACTAGGTAAAATTAAACGTTTTAAGCTATCTTTTATAGCATCAATAACATTCTTTTTATTATTACGTGTTTTATCAATTTTTTTAAGGATGATTGTTTTTAAGACATTTTCATTATAAGTGAAACTTAGTTTTAAGATGCCTAATTTTTCACCACGATTAATTGCTAATACATTGTGATTTTTTACATATTTGATAGGAATTGAATAATCATAATAATTTTTGAATTTCAGTCCTTCATCAACGACTTTAGTATTTTGTTTTGTTACTAATACGCCAAATTTTACAATATCAGATTTAATCTTTTCTCTAATTTCAAAGTCTTGTGAAATTCATTGAGCAATAATGTAATTAGCTTGTTCTAAGGCAAATTCAACTGTTTTTACTTCGTCAGATAAGTACTTTTTTGCTTCCATTTTAGGATCAAAATTAGGCGATTTATTTTCGAAAATTCTTTTAGCTAAAGGTTCTAACCCTAGTGCAATTGCTTTAGACGCCTTTGTTACTTTTCCGACTTTAAATGGCTCATAAAGGGCCTCAAGATCACTTTTAACAGTTGTAGATAGAATCTTTGCTTTTAACTCTTCAGTTAACAAATCTTTTTCTTGCAAAATCTTTATAATCGCTTGTTGTCTTTCGAGTAATTCGTTTTTATATTTAAAAAGCGCTTCAATCCGGTAAATTTGTTCTTCGTCAAGACCACCAGTTTTATCTTTTCTATAACGAGAAATGAATGGAACTGTGGCACCTTCAGCTAACATATCTAAAACTATTTGTACTTGATTTGTTTTAATGTTTAATTCTTCTGCAACTAGTTTAATTGCTTGTATATCCATATATATCCTCCATATTGTGCTAATAAAAGCCCATAATGGGCTTTTAACATCATAACTTAATTATATCAATTTACTATTTCGCAGGTTGTAATTTTTTAGGGGTAGGTTTTAATTCATTTTTAATTCAAATGTTATACATAATTTTGCCATATTTAACATTAACAAAAATAGTTAATATTAAGGAAGTTGTAAATAACACTAACCCTATAGTAATTAATGTAATACGAATAGCATCGAATCTAGCTTCGTTAAAATAGAATAAAGCAAAGTGGATTGTTCCTGAAGCAGAAATAGATGCAGGGAAAGTTAATGAAGTTCAAGATAAATTATATTTTCATAACTTTAATGACTTAATTAAAATTGAGTAATAAAGTGCTACACTGACTGCACCATAACAAAATAGAATAATTGTAACTACTTGAAAAAATGCATCATTATTAAATAATGTCATAGTTAAGTGATCAGATTTACCAATAATTTGAGGTATAACGGTTAAGTCTCCACGGTGTGGGCTGAATGAAACCAAGAAACCACTAGCAAGCATATTAGCAGGTGAAGCGAAAATTGCCATAGATGGAATATCAGATTCACGACTGTGTGGCTTGAATAAGAATTTATAAAATACGAATGGATACATAACTAGAAACATTCCAAATGCAACAAATCATATAATTTGTCAGTAGTATAGTGGAATTAAGTCACCTAAATCATTTGCATATGCTGTAGAAAGTCCAAGTCCAATTAAAGGAACAAATCAAGAAGCAAAGGCTTCTCCACGCATAACTTCTTTTTTAATTAAAACAATTTTAATGAATAAAATCATGTAGCAAATTTGGCATAAAGTTGTAGTGAACACCAAAATATTTGGCCCTATAAGCAGAATATATCTGGTTTTTGCATCAGTAATAAAGTTGGCATAAATTCATCCAAAAGAGTTACCTAGGATGCAAAGACTCAAGAAGAGTACCCCAACCATTCCGGCAACATGTGGAATTTTGAGCTCTTCTCAAATTTGTTTCTTATTCATGATATATCTTAAACAAGTTAATGAAATATAAAATATGCAAATACTAATGCAAATAATTTGTAATGTTAATTGCACATATCTAATATTAAAATAATTAAGATTTAACTGTTTGTATAACAAATCAAGAAGAAAAGTTCCAGTGTTTGCAATCCCCATTGTTCCGACTGCTACACCGTTAACGCCTAGGGGAGTTGCTGAAATTTTTTCTTTTATGCGCTCATTTATGTCTGATATCTTATCTTTTGTATTTCACTTCATAACAGAAGCATTATACACCTTATAAAATTTCATATCTTCTAAAGATAAATTTTTTTCATCACTATAAATGAGGCAAAAAAATCAGAGCAATGCTCTGACTAAAATTATTTCTTATGATTTGATTCAATCATTGATTGACTTCTAAAGTTCTTGAATTTAATAATGTGAACTACTAATGGGTTAACTACAGTCTTTGTTAATCCTTGTACAAATAAGTAGAATACAGGTGCAAATAAATCACCTAAAACCATTGCGATTGTAGCATTAACAGTTGAATTTCAAACTGTTTTTGTTAGTAAGTCTTTTTCTGTAATTTCAATACCTGAAGACCCTAAGTCCATGTTTGGTCATTTAGCTTTGTCAAACATTCCATCACCATCAATTAGTGGATTGACTGAAGGTGTATTAAATAAGGCTTCACTGCCTCTTCCTTCAAAGAATAAAGCAGGAATTTGTTGTGCCATTCCACGAGCTGGGTTAATTGCAGCTGAACCCCCTAAAAGTCCCATTCAAACAGAAAGTGAAATTATAAACATAATGTATAAATCACGATACTTGTTGTTGATGTTTGGAGAGAAAATAGGGAATAATAATATTGAGGTCATAACTAACTCAATAAAGAAAATTCAAGTTGATCCTGCTGCGATTAATTGATTTACACTTGTTAATTTTGAATAATCAATAAATGATTTTTGAGCAGCAGTAATTGCACCAATTGGCGCATTAGAAATTAATCCATCTTTAGCTGATAAAGAACCTCATCAGTAAATTAATGAACCAGCGACAAAAGCGCCTAAAGTTTGACAAAAGATTTTGTATGTAGTATATCATCCATCATTTGTTCCATTTAAATATCTATATAATGAAACTGAAGGGTTTAAATCACAGCTTCAACGTAGAAAGACAAATAAACAAAATCCAACTACAATAAATCCAGCATAAAATCCAACAATAATTGGGTGTAACAAGTATGATTCTGCAACTGCACCTGAAGCTGTATAAATTGAAAGGCCAGCAAGTCCTAAAGAAATAAGAATTGTACCTATAAATTCTGATATACCATGCACTATTCATGTTTTAAAATCACAAGGCTTTTGTGCTTCTGTTCTTTTAGATGGTTTCAATTTGAAAAAGCTAAAAAGTTCCTTAAAAAATTCAATTACTTTTTGTTTTTTAGTTAAACTAGTCTGGGTATTTAAACAATCATCTTGTGTGGTGATTTTACTATCCATTTTGTATTTTTCCATTCTCTAGTACTCTTAGAGCCTTAGAGAAATCTCCTTTTTCTGCATTATCAGCATTTTCGAGTGTTGCCAAAGCAATTTGGCTCAATGCTAAATCTGTTAAGTAAGCTTGGTGAGAAGTAATTAAAACATTGTCCATTTCGATTAATTCTTTTCATTCTGGATCCATAGCTTTTAATTCAGTTATACGTGCTGAAACGTCTTCGTAAAATCTACCTTCTTCTCTTTCAAGAACATCAGTAGCAAATCCACGAACTTTTCCTGATTTAAGACCGTTAATCATCGCTTTTAAGTCAACAATTTCGCCTCTAGCTGTGTTTACTACGATAACACCATCTTTCATTGTACTAATAGCTGCTTCATCAATTAAATATCTTGTTGAAGGTAGTAAAGGACAGTGAATTGAAATGAAATCACTTTGTTGCAATAATTCTGTTAATGAAACAAATTCAAAGCCGAATTGTTCAGCAAGTTGTGGGAAGTTATCTCTAGCAAATGCATCGAATACTAAAACTTTAGCACCAGTAGCTCTAGCAATTCTAATAAATGTTTGACCAATTTTACCTGAACCAATAACCCCAATTGTTGAGTTACCAATACATTTTCCGTCTAATCCATTTAGTGAGAAATTATATTTTTGAACTCTTGAATTTGCAATTAATAAATTTCTGTTTAATGCAGATAATCCTGCGAAAGCAAATTCACCAATACTTTCTGCTGAGTAATTAAAAATTCTAAATACTTCGATTCCTAATTCATTGGCTTTAGCAACATCTATTTTATTATATCCCATTGATCTTTGGAATCAGTATTTAACTCCCATTTTAGATAATACTTCTAAGATAACTTTATCTCCGTAAGTATTAACAAATCCACAAACAGCATCATAACCTTGAGCAAGTTTTACTGTATCAAGGTTAAGGTTTTCTTTAAAAAAAGTAATTTCATGTCTTCCATTGTTGTATCTTTCAAATGACTTTACATCATAGTCTTTAGAATCAAAGAAAGCTATTTTCATATTTTCTCCTACTATAATATTAAATATAAGTTTATTTTGTGTATATTATAATATTTTAGATTAAAATAGAAAATATTTAAGAGGACTATTTACCAGGCATAAAAGTTTTAAAAAATGCACTTTTTCCACTTTTTGTTCATTTTGTAAAAAAATAATTTATATAGTGGAGGTGAATATGAATGATTTATTATTTTATGCTTCAAACAAGTATAAAGGAGACTCATTTCTTATCTTTAAAGAAGTGAAAAATTTTAAGCACATTAGTCGTAAACAACTGCTTGAATGAAAGCAATTATATGCTGACCTTGGAGTTCAATATTGCACAATACTTGATGCAAATTATCCAACTGATTTTAATGTTTTGCGTTATCCACCATACGTTTTATATTTTAAGGGGAATGATAAACTATTAAATCATAAGCATCGTTTTTATTTAATTAATGAAATCGATAATACAACAACCCAAGCCTACTTAAAAGAAAATATTAATACTCTAGTGGACAATTGTGTATTAATTACGAATGATTATGAAACTGAGCACCATATTGTTAATTTATTCCGCGAAAATAATGGAAAAATAATTCACATTTTAAAAGAGGGACTTGATAAGATTAATTATTATGAGACTAATTTAAATAATGAATTGTTTATCACACAATATCCATTACGCGTACATCCAAAAAGACATTATTTTAAGGAAGCTAATATTATCGCTTCAATTATATCTACACAATTAATTGCTTTTTCCCTGACAGCGGATTCTAAAGCTTTTAACTTGATTAACTATTTTAATGATATCGGTAAAGAAATCAATTGTTTTCCAAGCAGTCAAGCAAATGATGGTAATGATGTATTGATTAAAAGTGGCGCAAATTATATTACCAAAATTACTGAATGTGTCTAAAAGAAAAAATGTGCTCTTAGTGGCACATTTTATAATATATTAATTTTGTTTTTCAGGGTATACTGAAACATACTTTCTGTTTCTTCTGCTTTCGTATTTTACATAACCATCGATTTTTGTAAATAAAGTATCGTCTCCACCACGACCAACATTTTGTCCAGGGAAGATTTTTGTCCCTCTTTGACGATAAATAATTGATCCTGCTGTTGCGAATTGTCCATCACCTAACTTAGCACCTAGACGTTTTGAATGTGAATCACGACCATTACGTGTAGATCCACCGGCTTTCGTGTGTGCCATAGTCTAATTAACCTGCAATTCCTGTGATTTTAACACGTGTGTATGGTTGACGGTGTCCAAGTTTTCTCTTGTGAGTAGATTTCGCATTGTGACGATAAACAACGATTTTTTTCGCTTTACCTTGTTTTTCAATAGTTCCTGTTACGACTGCACCTTCTAAGTATGGTCTACCAATTTTGTCATCAACAAGTAAAACTTTGTCAAATTTTACTTCTGTGTTTTCTTCACCTTCGATTTTTTCGATGAAGATTGTTTGACCTTCTTTAACTAAAAGTTGTTTCCCACCTGTTTCGATAATTGCTAACATGCAATACCTCCAAAATAGTGGCTCGTCTTTAAGGTGGCAAATGCACTTAATAAACCTTTTCAGTACGGTTACTTGAAGTAACATGCATATTATACCCTCTTTGCAAAAAATAAAAAGTTAAAATAGTATGTAATTTTCTAGTATTTTTGGAGCATTTTTTTCATTATTATCTCATTTGTACTCTGCATCTTTTGTTTTATATGAGCCGGTAGTAGACTTAAAAGATTTAAATAAGCTCACAAATTGGGAAATTACACCAATTCCAGCTGCTGCAAGTGAAAGAATGCCAGTTATTCCCATTCCGGGAGTAACATTACTAAGTTCCTTAGTTTGTACTTTTTCAAGCTCATTCAACTTCATAAATACCTCCTTTCACAATATAAATTATTTTATGCTTAAAATGTACAAAAAAAGAACAATAGCAAGCTATTGTTCAACAAAATCAGTATTAAATGAACCATTAACACCACGAACAGACACTGTTGAAATTCAAACATTGGGATCAACCAATTTTAAGTCATCAATAATATTTTTTGTTTCTAATAATAATGTAACTGTTTCAATCTTATAAGTATATTTACCTGTATATCCAGATTTGAATCTAACAAGTCTATAACTATGTCAATAATTAATTAATTTAAAGTAAGCAATCACCTTTTCAGGTTCGGTTGAAATAATTGTCATTTTGACTTTCTTATATTTAGGATATAGTATGCTTACTACAAAATTAGTTACAAGTAAGTAAGCGAATGTTGAAAGTTCTCTCATTCCAAATATTTCGCCATTTACATTTGGTCTAACAAAACCATAAATCAATAAGAAAACGCAAGCAGTAAAGAAAGCTACTGTGGCTAATATTCCACCTACACTCTTCTTGTATTTCGTTGAAAAGAAGTAAGCAATAATATCAGTTCCACCCGTTGATCCACCAGCTTTTCAAGACAAGGCAATTCCAACTCCAATAAAACCAGCCCCAATGCAGCCATAAAGTAATATTGGTCATGTTTGTCCATCAGCATATCAAACAAGTTGATTAGTTTGTTCTAATGTTAAAGTTTTAATTGCATCCATTGGAATGGCTGATGATAGTGAAGCATTATTTTCTAAATAATCAAAAACTTGGTTTAAAGGAGCTTCTAGCCATTTACTTTTATCATAGCTATCTCCAATTTCAACTACTCTAAATTCTTTAAAATCTGGATTATAAATTAATCTATAATCATTAAAATCATTGTGAACAAAGTTAATTTTTTCAAATAAGAAAACATGCACTTCATGTTGAGTAAAAATAAAGTTAGTTATTTGTAAAAACAACATAAAAATTAATGTGTAAATCATAAAGCTACGTTTAACTTTTCGTCAAAAAATTAAAAACAGTGGGAGGTTGCAAGCAAAATAAATTAAAGCAAAATATGAACGTAAAAATGGAAATAAATATTGTAGAATGGTTGGAATACCTGTAATACCAGAAGGAATGGTATCAGACTTAGCTAGAAAAATATGAATTCCAAAATTAAAGACAAAGGCAGCCAAAAATAATAAAAAGATTTTGAATCAATACCTTTGTATAAATTCTTTAAAATTCAATCTTTTGGTGTTTTTAGCGTTGTTAAGTAAGTACTTACCCATTTTGTATTTCAAGAATTCTTCTTCACAAATAACTTTTTCAGTATTGATTAATGAGTTAGTATCACTTTGGACTGGATAGTAGTTATTAGTCACTTTCTTATTTACCATTTCTTTTCAAATTTTTCTTCTAACTTTTTCATTAGAAGTTGGATACTTAAATTTATGTTTATTTTCACTCGAATTTGTTTGCTTTATCATTGCTTAATTTTACAACATTTTAAAAATAAAAATCATAGTTTTTATAACTATGATTTAGGGCTTTCTGTTTTTTCTTTCTTTTCTTTAATAATTTCCATAATAGTTGTTACAACAATAGTACCCATGATAAGAATTACACCTATAAATACTGTTATATCAGCAAAATTAAAGGTTCCTTTATCTAATCATGGTACAAAGAACTCATCCTTTACATATCCACTGAAAGCAACTCTATCGGTTGCATTTCCTAAATCTCCGGCTAGTAAAATACCAAAGAAAGCAGAATACAATAAAGAATGTCTAGAAGGATATAAAGGTGCAAGCAAAATTGCTATTGCAATTATAAAACTTATTACTTGAATAAAAGTTATATTATTAGTGGTTAAAAACGTAACTCCTTTATGCCAAATACTTCTAATCCCAAAAACACCCCCAAAATTAGTTCACTGCTCAGAATTAGGAAAAATTTTTTCAGGATGTACATCAGTAAGCATCCCATTATTAAGGGTTCAGGTGCTTTTTCCTGCAGCTTCCATTGCATTAACATCTACATGGTAAAATAAAAGGGTTTTTGTCACTTGATCAATAGCATAAAAGATAAAGAAAGCACAAAGCATAATTACATATCCAGCTATCACCTTTTTTCAATTGCTTTTAAAATATTTTTTATAATTTAATCAATGTGTTTTAATATTACTCATAGTATTATTCTACTATTTTGGAAATTATTTCAAAACAAAGAGGACATAAGTCATCATGCATTTCTTCCGGTGAGAAGTGATTTCAACATCTAGCACATTTAACAGAGTTAAATGTTTCAAGTTTTAATTCACTTCCGTAAACTACTTTTCCAACCATTAATAGAGTTCTTAAGTCTAATGAATTAATAAAATCAGATTGTGGTGGTAAAATTAGAGCTACTTCATTAGAACGCTTAATTAAACCATTTTTTGTTGCTTCATCAATTAAGACATTTACTTTACTGCGTAATTCAAAGAATTCATTGAATTGTTCTAATAAAGCTTCATTAACATTAAAGTCCTTGTTATAAGTTTCAAACATAATTGATTCATATTTATCAATTTTGTTAAAGTGCATATAAGCTTCTTCGATTGTAGTTGGTAAAATAGGCGCAAGTGCCATAAGTAAGAAATCTAAAATTTCATATAAGTTAGCAAGAACCATAAGTCTTTCAGTATCATTAAATTCTCTAATATAAAGAATATCTTTTGTTACTGAGAGATAAAAAGAGGATAGTTCAACAATATAATTGTTAATTAATTTAATTACATTTATAAATTTGTATTCATCATAAGCTGCAAAAACATCAGATTTTAATTTATTAAGTTGTTCTTTAATAAATAAATGAATACCGGTTCTTTCAGTATTTGGTTGATATTTATATCCATCTAAATTACCTAAAATAAATTTAATTGTGTTACGTATCTTACGATAAATTTCAGTATTTTGATCTAATATTTCATTTGAAATTGAAACATCATTTGTATATTCACTATTTGCTACTCAAAGACGTAAAATGTCGGCTCCTCGTTTTTGAATGACATCAACAGGTGCGACTATATTGCCCTTTGATTTAGACATTTTTTCACCTTTTCCATCGAGCACAAAACCATGAGAAATTAAATTACGGTAAGGTGCAAGTCCTTTATAAGCTACTGATGTAATAATAGAAGAGTTAAATCATCCTCTGTATTGGTCAATACCTTCTAAATAAAGGTCATATGGTGATAATACATTATCAGATATATTAACAGCTACAGAAGAAACTCCTGAGTCGAATCAAACATCCATGATGTCCATCTCACGTGTGAAGTTTTTACCTTGGTATTTAGGTAATAGTAAAGCTTCTGTATCTCATTCTCATCAAATATCGCTACCGTGTTGTTTTACTAGGTTAATCACATAGTCAAATTGTTCTTTATCAACAATAGCTTCCCCGTTTGCATCATAAAAAATAATTAATGGTAAACCTCAAGTTCTTTGACGCGATATAGTTCAATCATGTCTATTTTCAATCATTTGGAATAATCTACGTTTAGCTCAATCAGGATATGTATTTACACCTGTATCAATTTGTTCTAATATTTGATTTCTAATCTTATCAATAGAAACAAATCATTGTGGTGTACCTCTAAAAATAATTGGTTGATGTGTTCTTCAATCATGAGGATATGAATGTTTTACTCATTGAAAATGAATTAAATCATTTCCTAAAAATTCAGAAATTTCTTTATTAGCATCAGCGTAAAATTTGCCATCAAATTGTGTATTTGTGTTTTCGATATATCCTTTATCTGATACGTGCATTATGTTATCTAGATTGTTTTTTAATCCAATCATGAAGTCATCTTCGCCAAACATAGGAGCTATATGAACAATACCAGTTCCTGATTCATTTGTAACATGATGTCCAATTACTGCAGGAGCCAATTTATGTAGTATAGGGGTTGTGTACTCAATCTTTTTATTCTCGATTTCTTGCCCGTAAAATGAAGATATGATTTTACTTTCTCAACCAATTCTATCCATGAAATCTTGATACAAGTCTTTAGCCATTACATATCTATTGTTATCATGATTAAATACTACATATTCAATATCTCTTCCTAGTGCTACCCCAGCATTAGCGATTAAAGTTCAAGGTGTAGTAGTTCAAACAATAAAACTATCACCAGGTAATATTTTATCGAAGTCGGAGTTTTCAACATGCATTTTAACATAAATAGACGGACTCTTAATATCTTGATATTCTACTTCAGCCTCAGCTAAAGCACTTTGAGATGAAGGAGATCAGTAAATTGGTTTTAATCCTTTATAGACTAAACCATCTAACATCATTTTAGCAAATACTTCAAGTTGTTTAGCTTCATATTCAGGAGCTAATGTTACATAAATCTTTTCAAAATCTGCGAACATTTGTAATTGTACAAATTGAGCTTTTTGTCTTTCGACTTGGCTTAATGCATAGGCATGTGCTTTTTTTCTTAATGTTACAGGATCTAATTCATCTTTAGATACATTCATTTCTTGCAACATTTTATGTTCAATAGGTAAACCATGTGTGTCTCAACCAGGCACATAAGGTGAATAAAATCCACTTAATGTTTTATATCTAACAATAAAGTCTTTTAGAATTTTATTTAAAGCATGACCAACATGAATATCTCCATTAGCATATGGAGGACCATCGTGTAAAATAAAGTGTGGATCATTTTTATGTAATTCTAAAACTTTTTTATAAACTTGATTCTTTAGTAATTGTTCTCTTAGAAGAGGTTCTTTAGTAGTTAAGTTAGCTCTCATTTCAAATGCTGTATTTGGCATGTTGAGCGTTTTTTTGTAATCCATTTTATATCCTTTCATTATGAAAATTTATTAAAAATAAAAATTCCTCTATTTCATTAACAGTTATTGCTAACAAAATAGAGGAATTTTGGTGGTGGCCTCGGCAGGAATCGAACCAGCGACACACAGAGCTTCAATCTGTTGCTCTACCAACTGAGCTACAAGGCCATTATGGCGGTCCAGACGGGAATTGAACCCGCGATCTCCTCCGTGACAGGGAGGCGTATTAAACCACTTTACCACTGGACCATGGTTGCAGAGGAAAGAATTGAACTTTCGACCTTCGGGTTATGAGCCCGACGAGCTTCCACTGCTCCACTCTGCTATAACTTTATACTATTTAAGTTGGCGGGTGATGAGGGATTCGAACCCCCGCGGGCCGTGAAGCCCCTGCTAGTTTTCAAGACTAGTCCCTTCAGCCAGACTTGGGTAATCACCCTTGGTGGACCCAACAGGACTCGAACCTGTAACCGACCGGTTATGAGCCGGTTGCTCTAACCATTGAGCTATAGGTCCGACTGTTAGTCAGTTTTAAATAGTATAAAAATGGTAGCACCGATGAGATTCGAACTCATGACCTTCCGGGTATGAACCGGATGCTCTAACCAACTGAGCTACAGTGCCATAAATGGTGGAGAGTATGGGATTCGAACCCACCACCTCCTGCGTGCAAGGCAGGCGCTCTAGCCAAATGAGCTAACCCCCCATAAATGGTGAAGAAGACAGGATTTGAACCTGCGACCACTACAGCCCAAATGTAGTGCTCTACCAAACTGAGCTACTTCTCCAAGAACTGCGTTTATATTATACTATAACTTTTTTTAGTTCCAAAAAAATTTTTAATGTTCTTTGGAAACTGAATAGTAATTAAATAATTCATTAAAATGTCTGAATACATTA